>CAILIO010000161.1 GCA_903834285.1 uncultured Sphingomonadales bacterium
AGGTTCACATAGAGCCCTTCGTGCAGCAGCGCTTCCCACATCATCGCCCCGCGCTCCAGATCAGGCATGATCACCGCGATGATCGCGCTCTGCGGCTCCGCCGTGCCCAGCTTGAAGCCGAGGCTCGTCAGCGCCCCATGCAGCGTGCGCGAATTCTCCCACAGGTGCGCGCGCTTGTTACCGGCATGCATCAGCTTGCGGATCGAAGTCGCCGCGGTTGCCACCACGCTCGGCGGCAGGCTCGCGGTAAAGACATAGGGGCGGCACACCAGCCGCATGATCTCGAACTTCGGGTGGTTTGAAACGCAGAAGCCGCCGACGGTGCCGACCGACTTGGAGAACGTGCCGATCACGAAATCGACATCCTCCAGCACGCCCTGGTCCTCGGCCACGCCGCGCCCGTTCGGACCGATGAAGCCCATCGAATGCGCTTCATCGACCAGCACCATCGCGCCGTTTTCCTTGGCAACACGGACCATCTCCTTCAGCGGCGCGATATCGCCCAGCATCGAATAGACGCCTTCGAGGATCACCAGCTTTCCCGCGCCTTCTGGGATGCGCTTGAGGCGCTTTTCCATCGCCTCGATATCGTTGTGCTTGAACGGCACGACTTCCGCGTCGCCCATCTTGCAGCCGTCCCAGATCGAGGCGTGGCTATCGATATCGAGCACAATGTAATCGCCCTTGCCTGCGATCGTGCTGATGATGCCAAGGTTCGCCTGGTATCCGGTCGAGAACACCATGGCATGGTCCATGCCGTAGAATTCCTTGAGCGCCTCTTCCACTGCGCGGTGGCCTGCATAGGTACCATTGAGCACGCGGCTCCCGGTGGTGCCCGCGCCGAAATCATCAAGCGCCTGCTTGCCCGCCGCGATCACGTCGGGATCGAAGGTCATGCCCATGTAATTGTATGTGCCGAGCAGGATCGTCTCGCGCCCACTGCAGATCGCGGTGGTCGGCGAAAGCACTTTTTCCATCACGAGGCTGAACGGATCGGTCACGCCCGTCGCCAGCAGCGAGCGGCGCGTTTCGATCAGCGGATCGAACTTCGAGAAGAGGTCGTGTTGGGTCGTGTCAGGCGGCGTCATGTCATTCATCGGTTCAGCCCCGCAGCGTGGTGACGGCATCGATCAACTGGCCGTAGGTCTCGATCTCGGCCTGCTGGTTCATGCTGATGATGATGTCGAATTCGTCCTCGATGGCGGCCACGAAGTCCATCACGGTGAGGCTGTCCCACTCGAGATCCCCGGCAAACGAAGTGGTCTCATCGATCGCAAGTCCGTTCTTGTTGAACGGTTCGATTACTTCGGCAATGCGGGCGGCGGTAGCGGCGCGATCCCCAGAATTGGCCATGGTATATGTTCTCCGGCTTTGAGACGCCCTTGCCTCAAGATTGCGGCTGAAAAGCGGCCAGCCGCGCCGCTTGTCAAGCGCGGCGCGGCTGCAGCATCCCCGGAATTGTCGCGCGCGCGCCGTGGCTGACTAGCGCGTGCGCGTGCGGCCAGCAAAACCGGGCCGTGAGACCGTCCCGGCGCCGCGCTATCACTGCTTTCACTTTAGGGCTGTTTGAGCCGCGCCTTGCGCCTCATGCGCTGCGCCACATTTCGCAGCGGCGAGGTCCTTCTGCGCAGGAAGGACCGTTTCGCGGCCTCGTCCTGCCGGGTCAGAGCGCCCCAGCAGGACTACCGGCTATCGCTTGGCGGGGTTCGCCGCGAGCCAGGCGATGATATTGGCCCGCTGTGTCTGGTCTGGCACATTGAGATACATTTTTGAGCCCGGCGCCATTTTCTGCGGGCCCTGCAGCCACTGGTCGAGCCGCGCTGTGGTCCAGATGCCCGTCAGCTTGCGGATCGCCGGCGAATAGGCAAAGCCGGGTGCTGAGGCGATCTTCCGTCCGACCACGCCGCGGTGCGCCGGCCCGATGCGATTGGCCTCGAGCGAGTGGCAGCCGCCGCATTTGGCCTGATAGAGCGCCTGCCCTGCGGCGGCATCGCCTGCTGCCTGGACCGGAATGGCCAGAACCAGCAGGCATGTAGCCAGAACCGCGCCAATGGCGGTTCTGGCATGGGCGTTTACGTGCCGGCGCATATCAGCCGAACAAGTAGGGAGCTTTGGCGATCGAGCCGCCGGCCGCATTGTTGAGGATCGCCCAGTGGACGGCTTCATCGGTGCCGAGCTGCGCGAAGAGATGCGCCAGTTGGTGATCCTGCAAAGCAGCAACCTGCCCGACATAAGCATTGGCAGCGCCCTGCTCGAGCCCGGCAGCGAACTTCACCACATCGCCTTCGCTCTTGAGCGAGGCAATGTTGAGCGCCTTGATATATTCGGCATCGCTCTTGGGTTCGACCGGCTTGCCGCCCGCTTCGCTGATCAGCTTGGCCAGCGAATCGCGGTGGCCCTGATGGTGGCCGAGGAACACGAGCGCAACATCGAGCACGCCTTTGCTGAGGAGGCCGCTGCCACCCGCGATGCGGTAGGCCGCAATGCCTTCATGTTCCAGCGCCAGCGCGCCCTGAAGTACGCCGATATCGCCTTCCATGGCGCTGCTCTTCTTGTGCATCGTGTGCTTCGGCGCGGCCATCAGCGGCGCGCCCAGGCTAGCAAGGCCGAGCCCGGCGGCGGCCATGCCGCCTGTGCGGAACAGGGCGCGGCGGCCGAGCGAAATCGGATCAAATGTATCGGTCATGGGTGTTCTCCATTCATGTGGGGATTCAACAGCCCGGCGTGCTTAATGCGCGTGCAGGCCTTTCGGGCTCAGCCTTGCGTGTAATACTTTTCCGAGGTGATCTTGCCGTCCTGCCACGTGCGCACGAGCGTCTCGTTCCAGACAATCGGGCTGCCGTCGCCGGCGGTCATTTTGAAAGTCCACTCGCTGGCCGAGAAGTTGTCGCCGGTGGCCTCGCCGTGGAGCGTTGCGCTCTCGAAGCTCTTGAGCGTGGCGAAGAAGCCTTCGAGGTGGGCGCGCTGTGCTGCCTTCGACGAACGGTGCGACCCGTCGGGCTCGGTGAAGACGCAATTGTCAGCGTAGAACTGGTCAATCGAATCGAGAATCTTGCCCTGCGCCGTAAGGGCGTTCGAGGCGGTTTCGGCGGCTGCTATGTTCGCGGTCATCGGATAAGTCCTTGGAACAAGGGAAGGGTTTGCAGGGCGAGCGCCGGGGGAGCGCCGAACCGGAGCAGGGGGCACTTGCTAAAGTCTGGTGGCGCTCCCGGGGTTGAGGGGGGCAGGAGCGCCGCGAGCGGGGTATGTCAGCCGGGACGACTGCGCAATTGACCCGCCTAAGTCTGGAACGATCCAGCAAGACACTGGGCGTGTCTGCATAGACGCAGTATTACGCACTACTTGTTTTAAGGGTGCGATTCGCTCGACGAGCGCTTAAACATGGCGTCATGACCGACGTACTCAGCGATATTCTCGATACCGTCGCGCTCAAGGCGGCGATCTACTTTCGTACTGATTTCTTTCCCGATTTCGGCATCCAAGTACCCGAGTACGGGCATGCGGCGCGGTTTCATTTCGTCGTGCAGGGCGGCTGCTACCTCAGCCTTGCATGCGGAACCAGCGTAAGGCTTCAAGTGGGCGATCTTGCCATGGTACCGCGAGGCGCCCCGCATTTGTTGTCGAGCGCGGAAACGGTTACAGGAGAACCACTTGCCGATGTCATGAGCCAGGCCGGGTTTTCCGGAACCGGGCCGTTTGCTGTCGGCGGCGGCGAGCCAACCGATTCGTGCCAACTGGTTTGCGGGCATTTCACCTTTTCCGATGGCGCGGATCACCCGCTGCTGCGCTCGATCCCGGACTTGTTCCACATCACGGCTGCCGATCGCGAAGACCATCCGATGCTCGAGGATGTGCTGCGCCTGATCCAGCGGCGGATGTTCGATGGCGCGCCCGGCATGGCCGCCAGCGTCAGCCGCTTGTCCGAAGTCCTGTTCATCGAGGCGCTGCGCGCCGGGATTGCGAAGGCACCCGAAATCGGGCGGCTGATGTCGGCGGTCTATGATCCGCAGATCGGCAAGGCGCTCAGCCTGATCCACGGTGATGTTGCGCATGACTGGACGGTCGAGGCGCTCGCCGCCGCGGTCGGCATGTCGCGCACCCGGTTTGCCGAGCGATTCCGCGAACTGATCGGCAGCGGCCCGATCGCCTATCTTGCCGATTGGCGGCTGCAACGCGCGCTGGGCCTGCTCGCCGATGGCACTTTGCCGGTCAAGGCGGTGGCGCACCGCATCGGCTACCGCTCGCCCGCCGCGTTTACCCGCGCCTTTACGGAACGCTTCGGGTGTTCGCCCAAGGAACGCCGCCTGCGCATGGGCCTACGCTAGACCAGCGCCCGCACCGCCGCCATGAACGGCGTGATCGAAACGGGCTTGGCGAGATAGCCCTCCGCCCCCGCCTCGCGGATGCGCTCCTCGTCGCCCTTGCCCGCATAGGCGGTCACCGCCAGCACCGGGATCGGCCGGAGTTCGGGATCGCCCTTGAGGGCCTCGATCAGTTCCAGCCCCGAAATGTTGGGCAACTGGATATCCATGATGATCAGGTTCGGCACGAATTCCCTTGCGCGCACAAGCACATCGCGCCCATCGCCAAGTGGCTCCACGGCAAAGCCGCCTGCTTTCAGCACATCGCAGAAGAGCTTACGGTTGAGGTCGTTGTCCTCGACAACAAGTATTCTTTTTGCCACTGAGCCCCGATATCCTCATGCCCCGCACAAACGCTTGCCTACTCACCCCGGAAGGCCCTGACAATCGCTCGCGCATCCGCCTCTCCCCCAGATTTCGGCATCGATCCTGCCGCCACCGCGCTGCAGGCACTCGGCTGGGTGCTGGGCGATGCGCCGCGTGCGGAACGGTTCCTGTCGCTCACCGGGCTCACGCCCGACGAGCTGCGCGCCGGGCTCGGCGATCCGGCGGTGCAGGGCGCGGTGCTCGAATTTCTCTGCGGGCATGAGGCGGATCTGATTGCGGCGGCAGACGCGCTGGGCATGGCCCCGGCAGATCTGGCCGCCGCCCGGGAGAAATTGTGATGAGTAAGCCGCTGGTGATCAGCGATTGCGATGAAGTGCTGCTGCACATGATTGCGCCCTATCGTGATTGGCTGGGCGAGCAGCACGGTATCGATTTCGTGATGGAAGACAGCGATTTCAGCAAGGCCATGCGCTATGCCGGCACGGGCGATCCCGTTCCTGGCCCAGAAATCTGGCGCCTGCTCGGCTTGTTTTTCGATACCGAGATGCACCGCCAGCCGGCGATTGCGGGCGCAGTCGCGGGTATCAACGCGCTCGCGCAACATGCCGATGTCGTGATCCTCACCAATCTCAACGATGATCGCCGCGATGCCCGTGCCCGCCAGCTCCAAGATGTCGGCATCAAGGCGCGCGTCTTCACCAACCAGGGTCCCAAGGGCCCCGCGCTCAAGGCCATTCTCGATGAATACCAGCCAAGCCGCGCGGTGTTCATCGATGATCTGCCGCAGCACCACGGCTCGGTGATGGAGATTGCCCCGCATGTCAGCCGCCTGCATCTGTGCGGTGAGCCGATGATCGCGCGCCACATCGATTGCGCGCATGTCAAGGGCCACGCCCATGCCCGTATCGACGAGTGGGAGCATGCGCTGCCTTGGCTTATGGACCGCATAACCCAAGAAGGATCTGGGGAGTAAACCATGACGTATAACGCCGCCGCCAAGCTCGCCGAACTCGGCCTCGTTCTGCCCGCGCCTGCCGCGCCCGTCGCGGCCTATGTGCCCACGGTCGAATTGGGCGGCTTCCTGTACGTTTCGGGTCAGGTGTCGTTTGTCGATGGCAAGCTGATCAAGGGCCGGCTGGGCGAGGACCTCTCGCTCGAGCAGGGCATCATCGCCGCGCAGGGCTGCGGGCTCATGCTCCTCGCCCAGGTCCAGGCCGCGCTCGGCTCGCTCGACCGGGTCGCCCGCGTCGTGAAGCTCGGCGCTTTCGTCAATTGCACCAGCGATTTCACCGATCAGCCCAAAGTCGTCAACGGCGCGTCCGAGCTTATGGTCGCGGTGTTCGGCGAGGCCGGCAAGCACAGCCGCAGCGCCGTTGGCGTGCCTTCGCTCCCCCTTGGCTGCGCGGTCGAGATTGATGCTGTATTTGCTGTCCTTCCTGCTTGATCGCCTGCTGGCACCGCCACCGCAGGCGGACAAAGTCGCCTGGCTCAAGGGCGTCACTTATGCGCACCGGGGCCTCCACGGGCCCGGGCGGCCTGAAAATGCGCTCTCGGCGTTCGCCGCCGCGATCGAGGTCGGGCTCGGCATCGAATGCGATATCCAGCGCAGCAGCGATGGACAGGCGATGGTCTTCCACGATTGGGAGCTCGATCGGCTGACCGCCGAAACCGGCCTTCTGATCGAGCGCAGCGCCGCCAAGCTCGGCCAGATCCGCATCATCGGCAATGACGAAGACAGGATACCTTCGCTGCGCCAGCTGCTCGATCTCATCGCGGGCCGCGTGCCCCTGCTGATCGAGGTCAAGACCCGGCCTTCCACCCGCATTCCCGCGATCTGCCTTGCCGTGCGCCGCATGCTCGAAGGCTATCGCGGCCCCGTCGCGGTGATGAGCTTCGATCCGCGCGTTTCCAGCTGGTTTGCGCGCCATTCCAGCCATGTGGTGCGCGGTCTCGTGATGAGCGAGGAGGGCAGCCGCACCCTCTTTGCGCGCACCCGGCGCCACATCATGCTGTGGCGCGCAAAGCCCGATTTTCTTGCCTACGATATCACCGACATGCCCAGTCGCTTCGCCTTGGCACAGCGAAAGCGCGGCTTCCCGGTGCTTACCTGGACGGTCAACACGTCCGATCTGATGGAGCGCGCCCTCAAGCACGGCGATGGTCCGATCGCGGAAGGGGCCGGGGTGACGAAAGTCCGGCCCGCGTGAGCATCACCGCGCGCGTCCACCACGCTGTCGTCGAAATTCCCGCCGCCGAGTGGGACGCGCTGGCGGGGGAGGGCAATCCCTTCACCAGCCACGCCTTCCTCACGTTGCTGGAAGAATCGGGCAGCGTCGGCGGGCGCAGCGGCTGGTCGCCGCTGCCGCTGGTGATCGAGGACGCCGCCGGAGTCGCTGCCGCCGCGCTTCCCGCCTATCTCAAGGGCCACAGCCAAGGCGAGTATGTGTTCGATCACAGCTGGGCCGATGCCTGGCACCGCGCTGGCGGACAGTACTACCCCAAGCTCCAGATCAGCGTGCCGTTCACGCCCGCCACCGGGCCCCGCCTCCTGACCGGTGAGCATCCGGCGCTTGGCGTCCCCTTGCTGCGGGTGGCCGAACAAATCTGCGAGCAGAACAACTTCTCTTCCGCGCACGCCACCTTCATCGAGCCCGCGCAGCTTCCGCTGTTCGAGGAAGCCGGCTGGCTGCTGCGCACCGATACCCAATTCCACTGGGACAACGAGGGCTACGCCACCTTCGATGATTTCCTTGGTCAGCTTTCGTCCGAGAAACGCAAGAACCTGCGCAAGGAGCGCGCCAAGGCGCAAGACGGCGTCGAGATCCTCCAACTGACCGGCGAGGCCATCCGCCCGGAGCATTGGGAGGCGTTCTGGGTGTTCTATCAGGATACCGGCGCGCGCAAGTGGGGCCACCCCTATCTCACGCGCGAAGCCTTCACGCTGATGGGCGAGCGCATGGCGGACCGCATTCTGCTGGTGCTGGCCTTTATCGGCGGTAAGCCGGCTGCGGGCGCGCTCAATTTCATCGGCAGCGAGGCGCTCTACGGGCGCTACTGGGGGGCTGTCGTCGACAAGCCCTTCCTGCATTTCGAGCTGTGCTACTATCAGGCCATCGATGCCGCGATCGCGCTTGGCCTGAAGCGGGTCGAAGCCGGCGCGCAAGGCCAGCACAAGCTCGCGCGCGGGTATAAACCTGTGCCGACGTGGTCGGCGCACTACATCACCGATCCCAATTTTCGCAGCGCCATCGCTGATTTTCTCGAACGCGAACGCCGCGGCGTCGCGCAGGAACAGATGTGGCTGGGCGAGCGCACCCCGTTCAGGAAGGGGTAGTGCGGCAGATCCTCTCCATTTTCACGAAGTGGAACTGGAGAGGTGGCAGCGCGAAGCGCTGACAGAGGGGTAAACTCCTTGAATCTCAGGCCGCGCGCGTGTCGGTCCGCATCATGCGCAGCCACTCGCGCGCGCGGCGCTGGGCTTCGGCGATTTCGCGCGCTGTCATGTCGTCGGACACGTCGGCGCGGCACAGCGCGGCTTCCTCATGCCCGCCCACTGCGGCCAGGTTGAACCACTTGTGCGCCTCGATCAGGTCGCACGGTGCGCCGTGGCTACCGGTCGAATAAGCAACGCCCAAGTCGAACAGCGCGTCCATGTCGCCGGCCGCAGCTGCCGCGAGGCATGTGGCGATGAGCGTGTCGGTTGCGGCCGTATCGGTTCCGCCAGCGGAAGCTTCGGTCTCGGAGACCAGCTTGATCCAAGTCTGCGCCATAATCGTTTCCTCTGTCCCCCCGATCCGAAATCCAGCTTGGCCGGGCAGGGACAAAGTCAACAATCTTGGTCAACAAATGGTTAACACTGAAAAATAGTGCCTAGGTGATAGCGCTGGGCACAAGTTCGGTTTGCCCCTGAGGAAATCCTTGTGCGGATTCCGCCACTTGCCTATAGGCGCGCCAAACCGGGAGCCAGGAGTGTCCTTCCGCGGGCGCCGCGGCGCCCCTGGGTCGCAAGAGCAGTAGCTTGGAGGGCCGGATGGCTGGGGTTTTGAGTGACGAGATTGACGTTTTGGCCAAAGCCCGACGGGCCATGCCAGGCGATTATCTACCTTCCGAAGATGAACCCTATATGGGCGAGGCACAGCAGGACTACTTTCGCCGCCTCCTGCTCGAATGGAAGAAGTCGATCCTCTCGGCCTCGGCCGGCACGCTTTCGGCGTTGCAGGACGGTCCGATCCGCGAACCCGATCTCAATGACCGCGCGTCGAGCGAGACCGAGTGGGGCATCGAACTGCGCACGCGCGACCGTCAGCGCAAGCTAATCGCCAAGATCGATGCCGCGATGCGCCGCATCGATGAAGGCGAATATGGTTATTGTGAAGTCACGGGCGAACCCATCGGACTTGGCCGTCTGATTGCCCGTCCGATCGCCACGATGACAGTCGAAGCTCAGGAAGCCCACGAGCGGCGCGAGAAAATCTCCCGCGACATGTAGCTTCTTCCCCGCGAAAGGCTGTGCCGGAGAGTGTCCCGCTCCGGTACAGCCTCAGCAAAACTACCTTAATGGTGCGCCGGTTTAAGATTTCGTTAGGCAGCCTCGCTTAGCAAAACGACAGAAAGTTCACGGACTTTCTTCGTGGCGTTCGGCCCGGATTTTCCGGCTGATCGCGGAGGCCTCCTTTGGCAGATGAGACGGAAACCGGGCGTGACTGAACTCGATCATCGGCAGGTAGGGCGTGACAGCCTCTTTCTCATGGCAGACGTGCGTCTGGCGGGGGCGGGGGACGAGCACCGCGTGAAGGTCCGCAATCTTTCCGGCGGCGGCATGATGGCCGAAGGCCACGTCAAGGTCACCCGCGGCGCCAAACTCGAAATCAATCTGCGCAATATCGGCTGGGTCGAAGGCGTCGTCGCCTGGATCCAGGAAAACCGCTTTGGCATCGCCTTCGTCGAAGACATCGATCCCAAGCTCGCGCGGGAGCCCGTTGCGGTGAAGGCGGACAACACCCCGCGCTTCGTCAAGCCCGTGCTCGCCACGATCGATCCGGCGCGCCTGCGCAAGATCTGAGCACGCAAAAAATCTGATGATTGCTGCGGTGCGCCGTCCTTCCGGCGCTGACCCGCAGAACCTCGCGTGCTAGCACTCCTCGCAATGGTGCGCGCTTCCCGCCTTTCCGTGCCCCGCCGCACTTGGGTTGCCGCCCTGGCTCTTGCCGGGCTCGGTGCGCTCCTTCTCGGCGTCTCGGCTTGCGGTCGGCGCAGCGAAGGGCCGCTGACCATAGCCCTGATCGGCGATAGCACCGCACTTGATACCAGCGGCGTGCGCCTGTCCTCGGCCGCGCGCACCTTGCGCGGCGCGACGATCGAAGGCCTCGTCGGCTTCGATGCCGAAGGGCACATCGTGCCGGCGATCGCCGATCGCTGGATCATCACCGATGACGGGCAAAGCTACATCTTCCGCCTGCGCGACGGCACTTGGCCGGGCGGCTCGCGCATCACTGCCGAAACCGTTGCCGCCGCGCTGCGCACAGCGATTGCCCAGCTCAAGGGCACCGCGCTCGGCCTCGATCTTGCCGGCATCGAACAAGTGCGCGTCATGGCCGACCGGGTGATCGAGATCGATCTCGTCGCCCCGGTCCCCGATCTGCTCACCCTGCTCGCGCAGCCCGAACTCGGCCTGCCCTATGCCCGCCGCGGCGCCGGCCCGATGGGCCTTGCCCGGCGCGGCGGCAAGGCCGTGCTTTCGCTGATCCCGCCGGAAAAGCGCGGCCTGATTCCAGAGGAAGGCTTCACCCGCCGCGCGCGCAACCTCATCGTCGAGTTCCTCCCTGCGGCCAAGGCGGTGGAGCACTTCAACGCAAGCGCCGCCGATCTGGTGCTGGGCGGACGGATCGATTCGCTGCCGCTGACCGAGCAGACCGGCCTCGCGCGCGGTAATGTGCAACTCGATCCGGTCATCGGCCTGTTCGGCCTGATCGCCGATAACGAGAACGGCTTTCTCGCCGATGCCCCGAACCGTGAAGCCCTTGCGCTGGCGATTGATCGAGATGCCATCATTGCCGCGTTCAACATTGCTGGCTGGCAACCCACCACCCGCGTGGTCGCCGCCGGGGTCGAAGGCGATGCTGGCACCGTCGGCGAACGCTGGGTCGGCGTCGCGCTCGAACAGCGCCGCACCCTCGCGGCCGAGCGTGTGACCCGCTACATGGCTGGCGGCAAGCCCGCACCGCTGCTGCGCATCGCCGCGCCGAACGGGCCGGGTACGCGCCGCGTGATCGATCTGCTCGCCACCGATTTCAAGGCCATCGGCGTGATCGTGGTGCAAGTTGCCGAAGACAAGCCCGCCGACTTGCGCCTGATCGACACCACCGCGCGTTACGGGCGCGCGTCTTGGTTCCTCAACCAGTTCGCCTGTTCGGTGCACAAGCCTGCGTGCAACGCTGCGGGCGATGCGCTGCTGGCGCAGGCGCGGCAGACTTCCGACTTGCGCGAACGCGCGCGCCTATTGGGAGAAGCCGAGGCCGAGATCACTTCCGCCAACACCTATATCCCGATCGCGCGGCCCTTGCGCTGGTCGCTGGTGCGCTCCACCGTGACTGGTTTTGCGCTCAATCCCTGGGGCTGGCACCCGCTGCCACCACTGGCAGCGCTGCCGAAGTGAAGGGCGGCCGATCGCACGCCGGAGGCATG
>CAILIO010000162.1 GCA_903834285.1 uncultured Sphingomonadales bacterium
CGTCGTCACCGGCGAGATGGACGGCACGATCCTCGTGGAGGACAGCTCCGCCCGCTATGCGGAGGGCGGCCAGTTGCGTCCGCTGGTGGTCACCGCGCGCGAGAAGTCCCAGCTGATGCCTGACGTGCCGACCATTTTCGAAGCGGTCCCCGAGCGCATCGACGCGGAAGCCGCCTGGTGGCTCGATTTCCGGGAGGATGTGCGCAAGATCGGCCGCTTGCTCATCGTCCCGCCCAACACGCCCGCCGACAAGCTCGACTATCTGCGCGAGGTTGCGCGCCAGATCCTCACCGATCCCATCGCGCTTGCGGATTTCGAGAAGAAGCAGCAACCCGCGCTCTATGGGGAGCCGAAGGACATGGCGGCCATGCTGGAGCGTCTGGTGGGAAGCGGCCTCTCGCCCGAGCGCCAGAAGGAGGTGAAGTTCGTGATTACGGAGAAATATTATTGAGTGAGATCGAAGCCCTCGTCACCCCTCCGCCCGCCCCGGCGCATTGAGGGTATGCACGTCCTGTTCGATCCGCGCGGCGGCCTCGTCGATGGCCTGCGCGGTCTCGAGCGCCCAATGGCCCGCCACCTGCTCCACATTGGCGGTGGACTTGCGCAGGGCCTTCGTCTCCGCCTCCAGCGCCTTGACCGTCCTAAGGGCCTCCTGCCGGTCGTCAGCAAAGCCAAGGGCCGCCATGACGATCAGCCGCTGGTCGCCGATCTCGCCGAATGAGGTCCGGAGCGCGGAGATCCGCCCTTCCAGCTCCGCCGCCAGACCTTCCAGATGGGCTTCCTCCCCGTCGGCGCAGGCCATGCGGTAGGTGCGTCCGGCGATGGTGATGGGGACCTGGGCCAAGGATCA
The DNA here is from genome assembly GCA_903834285.1 of uncultured Sphingomonadales bacterium. Lineage (GTDB taxonomy): Bacteria > Pseudomonadota > Alphaproteobacteria > Sphingomonadales > Sphingomonadaceae > Novosphingobium. The sequence continues at coordinate 851 of CAILIO010000162.1, forward strand.
AGGCTCCTGTTCGGTTGTTTCGGAGCCGGTCTGATCCGTATCGGCGTCGCTTTCGCCCAGAGCGGTGCGGATCGTGGCGCTGGCCCGATCAAGGCGTCGCTCCGCCTCTCGATAGGCCAGATCCAGGCTGCTGACCCGCGCCAGCGCGCTGTTCAGCTCGATGGCCAGCCGCGAGCGGTCATCCTGCATGAGGGTCAGCTCCTCCTCAAGATCGCCACGCGCAGCGTCGGCCCGCGCGCGCCTGTCCGCAGCGGCGTCGAGATGGTCCAAAGCGGCCGAAAGTCGTTTCAAGGCGGCCTCAAGGGCCGTGGGAATGCTCATGAATCCAGCCTTCCTCAGATTTGTCCATTTGCGCGGAACCTGGGTCCCGCGTCAACGTGGCCCGCGTCACCGCCCACAGGACATAGGGCCGCCGGGAAGGGACCGAAGCTGAAATCGCAGTGGAACCCGCCGGATCCCTGCGTTGACAGGGGCGGGGCAGGTGTTATCAAACCGCCGTCTCCCGCCTTGTCGAGGTCGGGCCCCTCCAGATAACGGAAGCAGAGCGATGAGCGTCACCCAACAGGATATGGCGAACGCGATCCGCGCGCTCTCGATGGATGCGGTGGAGAAAGCCAAATCCGGCCATCCCGGCCTGCCCATGGGCGCGGCCGACATCGCCACCGTGCTCTTCACCAAGGTTCTGAAATACGACATGGCCGATCCCCATTGGCCGGATCGCGACCGTTTCGTGCTCTCCGCCGGCCATGGCTCCATGCTGCTCTACGCCCTCTTGTACCTGACGGGCGAGAAGCAGATGACCATCGACCAGATCCGCAATTTTCGCCAGATGGGCTCGCTGACCCCCGGCCACCCCGAGGTGCACCACACGCCGGGCGTCGAGACCACCACCGGCCCACTGGGGCAGGGCCTGTCCACCGCCGTGGGCATGGCTTTGGCCGAGCGCATGCTGAACGCCGAATTTGGCGATGTGGTGGACCACCATACCTATGTGCTGGCCTCCGATGGCGATCTCATGGAGGGCATCTCGCAGGAAGCCATCGCCATCGCGGGCCATCTCAAGCTCGCCCGCATGATCGTGCTGCATGACGACAACGACATTTCCATCGACGGCCCCCTGTCGGTCGCCGATTCCGTGGATCAGATGAAGCGTTTCGAGGCCTGCGGCTGGTTCGCCCAGCGGGTCGACGGGCACGATCAGGACGCCATCTTCGCCGCCGTTCAGCGCGCGCAGGCCTCCGACAAGCCCAGCTACATCAGCTGCA
>CAILIO010000163.1 GCA_903834285.1 uncultured Sphingomonadales bacterium
AGCCATCCATGAGCAGGCTGTGGCGACCCTGCTGATCCGCGGTCTCCTCGATCGCTGTCTCATCGCGGTTCTGCAGGATCAGGCGCTGCACTTCGGGCGTGATTGGCAGATATTCGAACAGCGCGATCCGCCCCGAATAGCCGGTATGCTGGCATTGGGTGCAGCCGGCGGCCTGATAAAACGTGCCGTGCTCCACATTGGCAGCGGCCAGCAGCGCCGCATCGGGCGCATGAGGCACGCGGCAATGCGGGCAAAGGCGGCGCACCAGTCGCTGCGCCATGACACCGGACAGCACCGAGGCGAGCAGAAACGGCTCGATCCCCATGTCGGCAAGGCGGCCGATGGCGCCGGCGGCAGTGTTGGTATGGAGTGTGGAGAGGATCATGTGCCCGGTGAGCGCGGCGCGCACGGCGATGCGTGCAGTCTCGCCGTCGCGGATTTCGCCGACCATGATGATGTCGGGATCCTGCCGCAGGAACGAGCGCAAGGCATTCGCAAAGCTGTAGCCGATGGCCGGCTGGACCTGTGACTGGATGACGCCGGGCAAGCGGTACTCGATCGGGTCCTCGATGGTGAGGAGCTTGCGCGAGACGCCGTTCAGTTCGGCTAGCGCCGCATAAAGCGTCGTTGTCTTGCCGCTGCCGGTCGGACCGGTCACGAGAACGATGCCGTGCGGACGGTGGAGCACGGTGCGCCACTGCTGCGCGAGCGACTCGTCGAAGCCGAGCGCAGTGAAATCAAGCGCGAGGTTGCTGCGATCGAGGATGCGCATGACCACGCTCTCGCCGTGGATCGAAGGCGCGGTGGCGACACGCAGGTCGATCTGGTGGCCGCGTACGGCGAGCCGCAGCCGGCCGTCCTGCGGCAGGCGCCGCTCGGCTATGTCGAGCCCGGCCATAACCTTGATGCGGGCCACCGCGCTGGTTCGCAGCATCGCCGGAAGCCGGTCGGCCTCGCGCAGCTCGCCGTCGATCCGGAACCGCACGGACAAGTCGTCTTCGGAGGGTTCGAGGTGGATGTCCGAGGCGCGCTGATCAACCGCCGCGGAAATCAGCCGGTTCACCGCGCGAATCGCCGGGGCATCGCTGACGAGATCGCGCAGCCGCTCCATCGCTTCCCCGTCGAGCACGGCAGCGGTCTCGTCATCGCCGCCGCCGCCGCTTTCCGATCCGGCGGCGAGCTTTTCGATCAGGCCGTCGATATCCGTGGCGCGGACGAGCACGCAGGTAACCGGCCGGCGCCAGGCGCTGGCAAAGGCGGACGTGACGAACGGGTCGAACGGATCGGCGACGGCAACTGTGACCGCCTCGTCGCTGCAGGCGATGGCGACGGCGCGGATGTCGCGCAGGAAGGCCACCGGCATGGGTGGTTCGGAGGCCAGCGCCCGGTCCGGCGCGGGGACGACCGCAAGCCCGGTGGCCCGGGCCAGCGCATCCTGCAGCGCCTGCTCGCTCACCAGGCCGAGGCGGGTCGCGATCACTTCGATGGGTTCGCCGCTGCTGCGGTGCACCGCTTCGACTCGGGCAAGGGCTTCTTCGGAGAGAAGTCCGCTTGCCGCAAGAAAACCTGCCATTGATGGTTGTACGGAATCGGTACGGGTTTCGGGAAGCCCGTCAGGCTGCGTGTTCGCTTGCCTTACCGATTGAAAAAGCAAAGGAATTTCCCCGAAACATAGCGGCTGCGGGCCCAACGCCGAAGCGAGGTGCAGCCCCGTTCGGCGGTATGTGCGCAAATTTAGACATTCCCGTTACAACACGAGATTTTCGCCTGCCGCCATTTTATCGCCCTGATCGGCAATGGTATTCCCTAAATTTATCTTATTTATGACGGCACTTAGACGAATTCACATCGAACCAGTTACCGGACTCTGAATCACATTTCTGTAATTTTGCGCAGCTATCGGAGGCGCACCGGAACCGATCTCGTTCTGGATAAGGGGGAATCAGGCTTTAAGCAGCTGATAGCGAATGTGGTTGATCTCTTCGCACCAAGCTGTGCGAAGAGAACCGATGTCGTTCGCTTTTGCTCTAGAGGATCAAAAGTTTCTGGGTGAGGTGATCGCAATTGAAGTTCGAAACCATCGAATTTGAAGTGCAGCCTGACCGAACTGATCGACCCATTACCCTACTGTTCGTACTTGGAAGGAAAATCCAATGTTGAAACTGAAGTATTCGCTTCTCTCGGCGACGGTCGTTGCTGGTCTCGCCGCAACTCCCGCTCTCGCTGTTACGCCGTTCGTCCCGACCCTGCCGCTCCTGCCCGCAGCTGGCCCGAACGATGGCGACAACTCGATCCACGGCGCTGGTGCGACCTCGGTCCAGAACCTCATCGCGCGCGAAATGAACTGCGTTGGTATTGACCACAAGCGTGGTGACGGTCAGCCCGGTCAGTCCGGCGCTGCTGGTTCGACCGGTGCGTTGAAGATCGTTCTGCCCGGCAACTACAACCCGACCCTGGCTTCGCCGACCAACCCCGCGCTCGACTGCTCGGTTGCGGATACCTCGGCCTCGTCGACCAACATCCAGCCCAACTTCTCGGGCAAGTATGTCGGTGCCGGCTCGGGCTTCGGCCGCAAGATGTGGCGCCAGTACAAGGACAACTTCGACGGTTCGCCGACGAACGGCACCACCCACGTGTTCAACCCGTTCAACACGGTCGGTGAAAACACCTCGTCGCCGGATGCGCGCTGGAGCCACCTGCAGTACGCGTTCTCGGATACCCCGATCGCGCCTTCGGACCTCACGGAATACAACAACGGCGGCACTGATTCCGTGACCGGCACGTTCCCCGGCGCGCTGACCTCGGCGGGCGCTGCGGTTTCGTTCCCGCTGTTCGTCCTCCCCATCGCGGTTGCGTTCAACACGGCCTACGGCACCAACGCCACCAACCAGCCGATGACCTTCAACTCGCAGTTTGCGGACGCTGTCTTCAACGGTGCGACCTTCAAGACCCTGCGTCTCAACCGCCAGGCCTATTGCGGCATCTTCAACGGCGTGATCAAGAACTGGAACGATCCGATCCTGAAGGCGCTCAACAAGCGCACCGATCTGTTCGACCCCACGAACGACGACAAGACCCGCTGGACCACCGATGGTGCTCCGATCCGTCTGGTCGGCCGTCTTGACAACTCGGGCAGCACCGACGTGTTCACCCGCCACCTCGCCGCCGTTTGCAGCCTGACGGGCAACATGCCCACCGGCACGACCAACGTCTATGCGCGCAACGCTGAAAACCTGCCTTACAACAAGGCTGGCAACGGCAACCTCGACTTCACCGTCGTGCGTGAAGACACCAACTACAAGCCGGGTGCGGCGCAGTCGAAGTTTGCCGGCGACACCAACCTGGTTTCGGGTGACTACTTCGATGGCACTTCGGTCCAGCACATTGGCGGCGCCACCACGCCGTCTGGCGCGCCGACCGGTTCGGTGGGTTCGGGTCTGTTCACTGTCACCAACGGTGGCAGCAACGTGGCGAAGTTCATCGGTCTTGCTCCGGACTACACGCTCGGTTCGGTGAAGATCAACGGCAAGATCGGCTACGTCAGCGCTGACGCGATCAAGCCCTCGCCCGACGCCCCCGTGGCTGCGGTCGGCTCGGTGGTTGCTGCCGCGCTCTCGGTCGGTACCACGGCGCTGTACGCAGTGCCTTCGGTTGCCAAGGCTAACGCAGCGTTCGGTACGGCCAGCACGCAGATCCTGCCGCCTGAATCGGACGCAACCGGTGCTTACACGCCGGGTACCGATACCCGCCAGGTGCGCAACGCTGCAGGCACGCTGGTTAACGCCACGCGCGATAACCCGATTGCCTGGACCGACGTTCTCTACGCTGGTACGAACTCGCTGGCCGCTCCGGCCGACGGTTACCCGATTGTCGGTACGACGCAGTTCTTCGGCTACACCTGCTACACCGCGACCAACCGTCAGCAGATCGTGAACCTGCTCGGTCTCGCGCTCGGCGGCGTGAAGCGCAACTCGAAGGACGGCGCGATCAATCCCAACACGTTCAAGGGCGTTCCTGCCGCGAACTTCGGGATCTTCTCGTCGGGCAACATCGGCATCGTGCCGCTCGCCTGGCAGACCGCCATCCTCAACACGTACCTGTCCAAGTCGGTGACTGCGCCGACCCTTGGCGCCTTGAACCTGTGGATCCAGGATGTGGTTCAGACCCCCAAGTCGACCCGCCTCGCTCCGAACCCGACGTCGGCCGCCAACCCTGCTTGCTCGACCCTTACGGGCGCGTGAGCTGGTAATTTGACGGCCTGAGGGCACCTTAAGAAAGGGTCGCGAATGCAAATTCGCGACCCTTTTTAAGTACTTGCTTTCGCCTCAGGCGATACGGGCAGAGCGCTGTTCTCGATTCTGTAACATAGCTTACACACAGCACTGCCAATGCGCTCTGCAGAGCCAAGGGGCACTTATCTCAATGCGCGACTATTGCAGGCTGTTGCTGACGGCGTGCGCGGTTGTGCCGGCAGTCGGGTCGGCACAAAGCGCATGGGCCGATGTGGCCGGGGCGCAGGCAGCGCCGCCGCAAGCCGAAGCCGCGCCTGAAACATTCTTCATTCAGGCCTTTGACATTGCGGGGGTTTCGCACCTCTCGCAGGATGAGATCGAGCGCGTCGTCTATCGCTTCTCGGGCCCCGGGAAGACCAAGGACGATGTCGAAGCCGCCCGCAAGGCGATCCAGGATGCCTATGCCGCCAAGGGCATGGAGGCGGTGATCGTCGAAGTGCCGGTGCAGGATCGCGACACTTTCGCGCAAGGCATTGTCCAGATCGCCGTGGCCGAAGCGCCGGCCGGACTGATTCGCGTTGTCGACTCCAAGTATCACTCGCTCTGGGTTGCGCGTCATCAGGTGCCTTCGCTCAAGGAAGGCAAGCCCATCGATTTCAAGGCGCTGCAGGGCGACCTTGCGATCGCCAACCGCTTTCCCGACCGGTCGATCAATCCCGAGTTCAAGCCCGGGCGCGTCCCCGGCACCGTTGATGTCGACTTGCGGATGACCGACGAGCGCCCGCTCCACGCCTCGGTCGATCTGAACAACGACAACAGCCCATCGACATCGTCGCTGCGGACCACCGCCAGCGTGCGCTACACCAACCTCTGGCAGGCTGGTCACAGCTTCGCCTTTACCTATATCGTCGCCCCGCAGAACCGCGCCGAGACCGAAGTCTTCTCGGGCTCCTACACCTGGCCGCTGCTGTCCTCGCCGTGGAGCTTCTCGCTCTCGGGCTACCATTCGAACAGCAACGTCGCCGCGACCGGCGGATCGGCCGTGCTCGGCAAGGGCTATCAGATCGGGCTGCGTGCCATCTGGCAACTGCCTTCCACGCGTACTTTGCAGACGATCAGTTTCGGTCCTGATTTCAAGAACTTCGAGCAGAAGATCCTGGTCGGGACGACGCTCGCCAACTCGGCGCCGATTCGCTACGTTCCGTTCGAGGTTGCTTATTCGCTTTCGGGCGGAAGCGACCATGCGAGCTATCAGGTGGGGCTGGGCGCGACCGTCGGCCTGCGCACGATCAAGGGCGAGGTCTGCATCACGGTATCGGGCGTTTGCGTCCCTTCGGACAGTTTCCAGAACCGCGAACAGTTTTCCTACGAGAACTTCGTCCACGTCAATCTGAACCTGGAATACACGCGCAATCTGACGAGCGACATCGAAGCCGACTTGCGCGTTGGTGGCCAGCTCGCCGATTCGCATCTGGTCACCAACGAGCAATTCGCCGCGGGCGGCCTGCATTCGGTGCGCGGCTACTATTCGGCCGAGGGGGTGGGCGACGACGGCGTCTCGACCAACCTCGAGGTGCGCCTGCCAAGCCTTGCCAACTGGCTGGCGGGGCGCGGATCGTGGCTGAAGTGGATGAATGACGCTCGGTTCTACGCATTTGCCGATACGGCCAATCTGTACATCCGCAACGCCACTTCGGGCCAGACATCCGAGTTCCACCTGGTGGGCGTGGGCGGTGGCCTGCGCTGGCGTATGTTCGACAAGATCTCTGGCGAGGTCGTGGGTGCGGTACCGCTGACGAACGGGGCTGTGACCCGGCGTGGGCATCCGCGTGTCAGCTTCGAGATGAGGGGAGAATTCTGACGTGACTTCGATCGTAGGGGGACCGTCGATGGTTCGGCGGATTTCGGTTTCCGCAATGGTGCTCTTCGCCTTGCTGGTGGGCCTGGTTGCCGCCGCCGCGCCGGCGCGTGCGGCCAGCGATGCCTGGTGGAACAAGGACTGGAGCTACCGCAAGGCGGTGGCCGTCGACCTTTCGCCGTCCGGCGTCAACGTCAGCGGCCCGGTCGGCCGCACGGTCGTGCTGGTCCGCCTGCATTCGGGCAACTTCACGTTCACCGATGCGATGCAGAACGGCGCCGACTTGCGCTTTGTCGATAGCGACAACAAGACCCCGCTGCCCTTCCACATCGAACGCTTCGACGCGACGACCGGGATCGCGGCGGCGTGGGTTTCGGTGCCCAACCTGAACGGCGGCGAGAAGCGCACGATCTGGCTCTATTTCGGCAACAAGACTGCTCCCGTCGGCGCCGATGAAAAGGGCACGTTCGATCCCGACACGATGGCGGTGTGGCACTTTGCCGAAAAGCCCGGCCAGCCGAGCGCCGACAGCACGGCCAACGCGAACGGCGCCAAGACCGCGCCAGCCGGCATCGACGACGGTGGCATCATCGGTGGCGCGGCGCGCTTCCCGGGGCAGGGCCAGCTCGAGATCGCGGCGTCCGGCTCGCTGGCCATGCCCGCAGCCGCGCCCTTCACGTTCACCGCGTGGGTCAAGCCGGAAAACCTTGCCGGAACGCAGGCACTCTTCTCGCGCGCCGGGTTCACGATCGGCCTCAACGCCGGCGTTCCCTTCGCGCAGGGCCCGGGCGTTTCCGTGCAGGCCAAGACGGCGCTGAAGCAGGGTGACTGGAGCCACGTGGCGTTCGTTGCCGACGGCCAGAACCTGCGTATCTACGTGGGCGGTGTCGAGCAGGGTGCATCTGCCGGCGCGATGCCGGCTCTCGACGGCTCGATCTTCCTCGGCGGCGCAACCGGGCAACCCTTCACCGGCGAGCTTGACGAAGTGCGGCTGGCCAAGTCCGCACGTCCGGCGGCGATGATCCTCGCCATGGCGCAGGCCGAAGGGCCCGGCGGCAAGCTGGTTTCGGTGAGCGAGACGGCCGAGAAGCAGAGCTCGGGCGGCGGCGTCCTGTACTTCATTGTCAGCAAGCTCGAACCGATCGACCAGGGCGTCGTCGGACTGTGCATGCTGCTCCTGACCGCCGCGGTCTCGCTGATGGTTAACAAGGTCCGCTATCTCAACCGCTCGGACAAGAACAACACCGACTTCATGAACGTGTTCCGTTCGCTCGGTGACGATCTGGTGCCGCTTGACGAGGTCGAAGGTCTGGACCCGGCGCGCGTGAAGCGTCTGGCCGGGTCGCCGCTCGGCCGCATCTATTCCAGCGGCGTCGAGGAACTGCAGGTGCGCAAGCGGCGCTGGGGCAGCCAGCCGCTCTCGAGCGAGGCGATCAGCGCGATGCACGCCGCCGCTTCGGCCGTGGTGGTCGAGGAAAACCAGAAGCTCGACAAGCTGATGGTGATCCTGACGATCGCGATCTCGGGCGGTCCCTTCATCGGTCTGCTTGGCACCGTGATCGGCGTTATGACCGTGTTCGGCGGCGTGGCGATGGCGGGCGACGTGAACGTGAACGCGATCGCACCGGGTATCGCCGCGGCGCTGCTTGCCACGATCGCGGGTCTTGCCTGCGCCATCCCCTCGCTGTTCGGGTACAACTATCTGAACGGACGGATCACCTCCGTGGCGGACCAGATGCGTGTGTTCATCGAGCAGCTGATCACCCGCCTGGCCGAAATCCAGCGCGATGAGGCGACTGAGAACGAGATGATGTCGGCAACCGCTGCCTACTGATGCGCCCGTTGGGCTAATACGCGAAAGGAACTGACCGATGGACGTTGGTGGCGGCCGCAAGGCTTATGACGATATCAACATCACTCCCATGCTCGACCTGGCCTACGTGCTGCTGGTGATCTTCATCCTGATGGCGACGGCCTCGGTACAAGGGATCAAGGTGGACTTGCCCAAGGCGAGTTCGGCCAAGAGCCTCGTGCAGCCCAAGACAATAGCCATAACCGTCAACAACCAGGGGCAGGTCTTCATGGATGCCTTCCCGGTTTCGCTGGCGGACCTCGAGACGCGGCTGCGCAACGCCAAGGCCACGAACCCGGATGTGCCGATCGTGCTCAAGGGCGATCAGACGGCGCAGTATGGCAAGATCACCGAAGTGCTCGACCTGTGCCGGCAGCTTGACCTGAACAAGGTCGGCCTCGTCACCGGCAAGCCGACCGCGTCCTGATCCGAGACAGCCGGTGGTTGCCCGCATCCCCCAGCCCGAACCGGAGACGGAAGGTGGCGCCAAGAAATGGCTGCCGCTCGCGCTGGGCGGCGTCGTGCTGGTGGCCGTGCTGTGGTACGTCATCTCGCAGTTGACCGCGACGAGCGGGGTGAAGGTGGAGGCGCCGCCGCCGCAGGCGGTCGAAATGCTTCCACCGCCGCCTCCGCCGCCCCCGCCTCCGCCCCAGCCGCATCCGCCGGAACCGCAGGCGAAGCCGGACCCGGCGCCCGTCCCGCAGAACGAACCGCCCAAGCCTGCGGCGGCTCCGGTGACGATCAACGGCCCAGCGCAGGCCGGTTCGGATGCGTTCGGCTTGCAATCGGGCACCGGCGGCGGGTTTGGCGCACCGAATGGCTCGGGCAACTGCACCGGGCTCAACTGCGGTGGCGGCGGCGCCGCGATGGGCGAGGTGTTCTACCGCCGCTATCTCAGTGCCGTGCTGCAGGAGCGTATCTCGCGCGATAACCGGCTCAACCGGCTCGTGTTCGCGGCCGACTTTGCCATCACGATTTCTCCCGGCGGCCGTATCACGCAGGCCTCGCTGCTCAAGAGCAGCGGCAGCAGTGATCGCGATGCTGCGCTGCGCAGCGTCCTGATGGCCGTCAGCAATCTCGACCCGCCCCCGAGCGGTGTCCGCTTTCCCCAGCGCATTTCGGTGCGCGGAAAGCGAGCCATCTAGATGAACGGGGCCATGACCATGCAAGAAGGACGAACAATGATGCGCGCGACTTCGGGCGGCTTTTCCCGCCTGGCCCTCGTGGCGGCGGGTTTGCTGGCGGGCACCGTGCTGGCGTCGGCCAGCGCCGCGGCGCAGGCAGCCGACGCCATGAGCCCGGCTGCAACGCAGCCTTCCGGCAATGCCATGGTCAACCTTGTGCGCCTGCTCGTGGCGCAAGGCACCATCACCCAGGAAAACGGCGACAAGCTGATCAAGCAGGCGATCGCCGAGGCTGACCAGGCGAATGCCGCCGTGCGCGCGGCGCAAGCTGTGCCGGGTGCCGCCGCGAGTGCGGCGGCCGGGGCCGGGGCGGCGACTGGAACTGGCATCGCGACCGGGGCCGCGGCGGTGGCGGCAGCGCCGCCACAGGGCACGATGCGCGTGCCCTATATTCCGCAAGTCGTGCGCGATCAGATCCGTGACGAGCTGCGCGCCGATGTCATGAAGCAGGCCAAGGAAGAAGGCTGGGCCAGCCCCGATAAGTCCGCGCCCGCGTGGACCGAGCGGCTGCGCCTGTTCGGCGACTTCCGCCTCCGCTCGCAGACCAACCTGTTCAGCAGGTTCAATTCGACCCAGACGCCGAACTTCCAGGCAATCGTCGCGGCTGGGCCGCTGGACCTGATCAACAACCAGATCCCGTTCCTCAATGCCACGAACTCGCGCTACAACCAGCTGCGCTATCGCCTGCGCCTTGGTGCCGAGGCGAAGGTTGCCAACGGGATCATTGTCGGGCTCCAGTTCGCTTCGGGCAACGACGCCTCGCCGGTGGCGACGGCCAGCAACCTTGGCGGCGGCTTCTTCAAGCGCAATCTCTATCTCCAGAAAGCCTATATCGAAGGCAAGCCGACCAACAACGTGACGCTGTGGGGCGGGCGCTTCGAAAACCCGTTCTGGACCTCGGAACTGCTCTACGACAACGACCTGATGTTCGATGGCGTCGCGGCCGAAGTACGCTTCCCGCAGCGGCTGTTCGGGGCGCTCGACTGGACGCTGCGCGGCGGTGCCTTTCCGCTCGATTTTGGCGGCGCCAACTTCCCCGATACGGCGACGGCCAAGCAGAGCAGCCCGCAGAAGTGGCTGTTTGCCGGACAGATCCAGGGCAACCTCCACCTTGCCGGCCGCACCGAGTTTTCGTTTGCCGCGGGCTGGAACAAGTACCTCAATATCGAAGGCCGGCCGTCCGAGCCTTGCGCGCTCTACCTTGGCGTGACGCAATGCTCGAGCGACCAGAGCGCCGCCTTCTACGTGCAGAAGGGCAACTCGCTCTCGTTCATCCGCCGCATTGTGCTGGATCCGACCTTGCCGTCGACCACGGTTCAGGCGCAGCCGCAGCTCCTCGGCCTGACCCAGCCGTTCAGCGTGCTCAATCTGCGCGGCCAGCTCAGCTTCCCGATCAAGGGTGAAAACCGGGTGTTCATCGGGGGCGACTACGTGCGCAACCTTGCCTTCAGCAAGGCCAATGCCTGCCGCTACGGACAGGCCGGCCAGCCCGTCAACAACGGTGGCAGCGGCGGCAGCGGCAATATCTGCGACACGGACCTGACCAAGCGCACGCCATATGTCGGCGGAAACCAGGGATACAGCGTCTCGATCGAAGTCGGGCGCCGCGAGCCTTGGAACTTCGGCGAGTGGCGCGCCTTTGGCGAATGGCGTTCGCTGGAAAGCGACGCCGTGCTGGATGCCTTCACCAACGATGAATTCCATCTCGGCGGCACCAATGCGCGCGGCTTCGTCCTCGGCGCGCAGGCGGGGCTGTTCCACAACACCAACCTGCAGGTGCGGTGGTTCAGCGCCAATCAGATTTCTGGCGAACCCCTCGCCATCGACGAGGTCATGCTCGACCTCAACGCGAGGTTCTGATGCGCATCCTGCTTCTGCTGGCGGTTTCGGCCTCGGCTGTCGGCCTTGTCACGGGCCCCGCGCATGCCGCTGCGACGGCGCATCCCGCTGCGGCGGCACCTGCCGCGCCGGCGGCGCAGATCGACCGCGCGCCGGCAGAAGGCGCGGCGGGCTCCGATGCGCAACTCGAAGCTCTTCGCGATCGATTGCTGGCAGGCCAGCAGACGATCGCCACGCTGGAGCGCGAACTGGCCGAAGAGAAGAACCGCAGCGTCGCGCTCGACCGCTGCCGGGTGAAGAACGGCCGCCTGGTGCGCATCGGTCGCCAGCTCGTCGAAGGCTATCAGACCCGCTACCGCCAGTCGCACAAGGACCCGTTCCAGCTCGGTCGCCGTCGCTTCGAATTCGAAATGCAGGCGCTGTCCGAGGCGCTGTACGACGCGCAGACCGAAGTCCCGCCGCGGCCGACCGATCAGCCCGCCGGTAAGGACGCATCACCGGCCGATCAGCCGGCGCCTGCCGGCAAGGACGCTGCGCCCGCGGGCAAGGCTGCCGCACCCGATGGCAAGGCCGCTGCGCCTGCCGGAAATGATGCTGCGCCTGCCGGCAAGGATGCCGCGCCGGCTGCCAAGGACGCCGCGCCGGCTGCCAAGGACGCCGCGCCTCCCCCCGCACACGAAGCCGCTACGCCGACCGGCGCAAGCGACTCCTGATCATGGTGACCATGATGACCTGCCGCAAAGCTCGCGTTCCGCTTCCCGCACGGGCTCTGCTGGGCAGCGTGAGCGCGGGCGCGCTGATGCTCGGCCTTGCGATGCCGCAGGTCGCCCATGCCCAGCTCGCGCAGCTGCGCACCAATGCCGGTACTGTCACCGTGGGCACCGTTTCATCGAGCCCGTCATCGGGCACCTTGCGCAGCCCAGCGATGCAGGCGGCCATCGCGCGCCAGCAGGCGATGCAGGACCGGGCCAAGGCACTTGCGGGCTATGTGACCACGGCCCGCAGCGCAGCGCTGGCCTCGATCAAGACGAAGCCGACCGACGGCATTTCGGACAAGGGCCTGAACCCCATAGCGCCGGTACGCGCGGCGACGCTTTTTGTTGCGGCGGGCGCGAGCACGACCACGATCAAGGCCAATGCGGTGCCGGATTCGGTGCACGCCGCGAAGGATGCGACCGGCCTCAGCACATGGGAAGGCGCGAGCGCGCCGGTGCAGACCACTAGCAGCGCCGGCAAGGTCACCGTCACGATCGACCAGTCGCAGAGTCGCGCGCTGCTCAGCTGGAACAATTTCGACGTTTCGGAGAACACTTCGCTCGTCTTCAACCAGAAGCAGAACGGCGTCGCCCAGAAAAGCTGGAGCGTCGTCAACCGCGTCGTCGATGCCAAGGATCCCAGCGTGATCCTGGGGTCGATCAAGGCGGACGGGACCGTGCTGATCCTCAATGGCGCGGGCGTGCTGTTCGGGCCGAACTCGCAAGTTGCGCTCCACTCCCTGGTGGCGAGCAGTCTTGAACTGGGCAACTTCGCGTCCGGCGTCTCGGCGGTCGGGCAAAGGCAGTTCTTCATCGCCAGTTCGATCAAGGACCGCAACACCGCGTACCTCCAGAACGGCCTGCTGCTGTCGGGTGTGTCGACCTACAAGTCGCAGTTCCTTTCCGCGCTGCTGCCGAGCGGCCTTTACGACGTGACCAGCAAACTGCCGGTGCCAAGCACGCTGGAAGGCGATGTGATGGTCTACGGCGGCGCGCAGATCACCGCAGATTCAGGCGGCATGGTCTTGCTCGCCGGGCCCAAGGTGGTCAACGCCGGTGTTATCAATGCGTCCGACGGCCAGGTCAGCCTGCAGGGCGGCCGACTGATCGGCGCCACTACCTCCACCGGCGCGGCGGGATCGGTCGACCCGAACGTGCGCGGCCTGATCTTCTCGACGCAGACGCCTTCTGCCCCCACTACACCGAGCGACACCCAGCCCGATCAGGGCGCTGTCGTGAACCTGGGCCTGATTTCGTCGCGGCGCGGCTATCTGTCGCTCGGCGCCGGGGTCTTCGGCACGGTCGAAAACACCGGCCTGCTCAGCGCGACAACCAGCGTCTCGCGCAATGGCAAGATTTCGCTGCTCGCGGGTCAGGTCACCCTCACCGGTTCGGACAACCTCAACCAGGCGAGCGGCATCACGATCACGCCGGACGACAACGGCGAGACGATTCCGCAGGGCAGCCCGGACAGCCCGCCCAGTTTCAAGACCTCGCAGATAACTGTCGGGGCGCGGATCTCGAGCTATCTTGCGGCTGACGGATCGGCCGACGTGGCCTTGCTGCCGTCGATTTTCCACATGGAGCGCAACGCCTTCGTCTACGCGCCGGGCGCGCGGGTGATCATCGGCCACGATGTGAACGACGGCAATTTCGCGATCAACTCCGCGGTGCTGGCCTCGGTCACGATCGACGAAGGTGCGATCATCGACGTTTCTGGCCTCAAGGACATCAGCCTTGCTGCCTCGCGCAACACGGTGACGATCAGCCCGGCCAAGCGCAACGAACTACGCGACACGCCGAACTATCGCGAGCTTTCGGCAGATGGCCGCTTCACGCTCAACGGCGAGACGCTGGTGGTCGATCCGCGCCTTTCGGGCGTGCGCAGCGACGGCGTGGCCTGGGTCGGATCGCCGCTGCTCGAAGCCGCTTCGGCCAGGAGCCAGATCCCCGTCACCGCAGCCGAACTCCTCACCAAGGGCGGAAGCATCAGCATCGACATCGGTGCGGTGACGGCATCGAACAATCTGGATGCGAGCACGCTGGGCGCGATCAAGATCGCCCGCGGCGCGGTCTTCGACATTTCCGGCGGCTGGACGGCCTACAAGGGGGGCTACCTCGCCACGACCCGGCTCATCACCAGCGACGGGCGCATCGTCGAAATTGCCAACGCAGACCCCAACGACACGTACGTCGGCGTGGCGGACGGGTTCACCACCAAGCAGCCGCGGACCGGCAGCAGCGACACGTTCGGCAGCGCGCTCATCGCGGCTGGCCAATACGAAGCGGCTTATGACGAAGGCCGCGACGCGGGCGCGCTGATGGTCGTGGCCAGCCAGATTTCCTTTGGTGCCAAGGTCCTGGGCGAGGCCTATGCCGGTGCCAACCAGATCGCCTCGGCGATCGAGCCGACCGCCAGTTCGTCCATCGCCGCCGATCCGCGCCGGTTGCAGCGCGACGCATCGCAATTGCCCTCGGGCGGTCTGCTGCGCATCGGCGCGTTCAGCGGCAGCTCCGATATCGGCCTTGGACAGGACATCGCGGTCAATCGCGGTGGTATCGGCGGCGGCATCGCGACGCTGGCGCTCGATGCCGGCATGCTGAGCAGCGCCGGGCTTTCTGCGCTGATGCTGCAGACCAGCGGACAGGTCACGCTCGATGCCGGGCTGCGGGGCGCCGACACACTGACCCTTGCCGATGGCGGCATTCTGGAAATCGACGCGGGACGGTCGATCGCGCTGGATGCCGACGTGCGGATCGCCGGCGGGCGGATTGCCGCGCGCACGTATGCCCTCTCGTCGACATTTGTCGCCGGCATCGCCACCGTGGGCAATCCGTTCCGCACCGACGACGATATTGCGCTGCTCTACGCCGATGTGGCCGATGCGCCGCGGCCGTTCGATCTCACGGTCACCGGCACGCTTTCGACCGCAGGGCGCTGGGTCAACGACTTCGCGCAGGCCGCCGCGCCGCGCGGCGCCGCGTGGATCAACGGCGGATCGATCAGCTTGACGATAGCTCCGCGCGTCTTCGTGGCGCTTGGCGCGAGCGCGAGTTCGGCAACCCGCGCGGTCGATCTTTCGGGCAGTCTGACGATTGCCGGATCGGCCCTGCTCGACGTGTCCGCAGGTGGCTACGTCTCCGCCCAGCGCCGCTTCAGGCTCGATGCGGCGGGCGGCGACATCGCCCTGCTCAACGAAACGACATACTCGACGGTCATTCCGGTCCTCGCGGACCCGGCAGACAGTGCGGGCGGCGTGGTGGAAGGCCAGGGCGTTTCGTTTACCCCGCTCGATGCGACCCCGACGACCGTGGGCGTGACCCCGGCGCGTGTGCCCGCAGAGCAGCGAAGCGTCGTCTCGTTCTCGGCGTCGTCGCTGCGCGGATTCGGTTTCTCGAGCGGCGGCAAATTCACCCTCATTTCGCCCGATGTGGTCTTCGGCACGGCGACCGGCAACGCGCAGGCCACGCGCATCGGGCTCGATTTCTTGGCGCAGACCGGGTTCGGCACGCTGGGCGTTACAACGTACCATTCGCGGCTGATCTCGAACCTGTTCGACAACGGCAGCACCGGCATTTCGGCCTTCTTCGACACGACCAGCTTCACTGTGGGCCGGGGCGAGACGCTCGATCTGACTCAGGTGAACCTGCCGACCGTGCTTGATAGCTCGGCACAGCAGCGGCTGCTGACGCTGGCCAGCGGCGGGGACATCTTCTCGGTCCTGACGCCGGTGGTGCCGGCGGAGGCCTGGTACCGCAAGGCCGCCAATCTCCAGCTTGGCGGGCTGATCGAACTCGACGTACTGCAAGGCGGCCGGATCACCGGCGCGGTTCAGGCCAGCATCGTCACGCCCAAACTGTTCAACGCCGGCTCGATCGTTCTGCACGGCGGCTCGATCAGGCAGGAAGCACGGCTGCCCAGCGCGCTCGATGCGACCGGCATCGGTCTCTTCGACAAGGCGCAGGGTGGCAGCGGGTTCGATGCGGTGTTCGGTGCGCCGGACGACCAGGGCCACTATCGCCTTGATGCGCTCAACACCGCCGGCCTTACCAATGCCGATGGATCGGTGCAGACCAACAACGAGATCTTCACCACCCCGCGCTTCGAGCATTTCCTCTACTTCCTCGGCAAGCTTGGCACGCACGACGGCGTGGTGCTCGACAAGGGCAGCGTCACCGACCTTTCGGGCGCGGTGCTCTATGATCCGACCGCGCCGCTGCGCAGTGATGGCAGCCAGTACCGCTTCGGCAAGCTCTTCGCCGGCGGCACGCTGGCTACGGCAGCAGCCTACGAGCCGCAGACCGACACCAATTACGCGTTGTTCCAGAACCCGGCCTACGGCTTCCCGGCCTACCCCGATCCGACCAGCGCATCGCCGATCCCGCCGCCGCTGCTGACGCATGTGGCGGCCCGCACGCTGGTCGCGCGGCCGGAGGCCACGCTCGATATCAGCGGGATTTCGGCGACGCTCGATATCGCCGTGAGCACCACCGACTACGCTCCAGCGCTGCAGTGGAGCAACGGCGGCACGCTCGCGCTGCGCGGGGGCGGTTCGTTCTCCGGCGCGACCATTCGCGCCAACGGCGGCACCGCGCAGGCAACCGGCGGAACGCTGGCATGGCTGCGCCCGGTGATCCAGGCCAGCGACAACGGGCACGGCCTCAATGACGTCGTCTTCGCGGATGGCATCGAGCGCGCCGGGTTCTCCAGCCTCGTCGCTTATGGCGGGCTGACCTTGGACGGCAAGTTCACGCTTTCGCTCAACAAGTCGCTGGTGGTGCAGTCCACGCCTCGCCTCAACGAGAATGCGGTCGGCGCCAATGCCGCCGTTTCGATTGCCGCGATAAAGGGCACCGACGCGACCATTTCCGCGCCCTATATCGCCTTTGCGAGCCGCAGCGGTGCTGTGCAGTCCTCCACCGCCGCGGCCGGTGATGCCAGCGTGCGGTTCTCTGCCGGAACTTCGGGCATCGACATCCTGGGCGGCGTGCTGTTCGGCCCGTCGATCGCGTCGACCCGGCTCGACAGCCTTGGCGACGTCCGCCTGATCGGCATCGACGACCGCAACGATACGACCCAGTTGCCGGTGCTGAACGGCAGCCTGGTCTCTGCGGGTGACCTCACCTTCGATGCAGCGCGCGTCTATACGACGACTGGCTCGGGCAACCTCCAGCGGATCCTCGAAGGCGAAGCGGCAGGCACCTCGACCGCGACGCTGGCGCCTTATCTGATTTCGGCGCTGGGCTCGTCTTCGATCACGTTCCTGGGCGATCACATCAACAAGGCGACGCCGCTATCGGCGGGGTCTTACCTCAGGATCACCGCGAAGAAGGTCGTGCAGGACGGCTTCCTCGCGGCGCCGCTCGGCCGTATCGAGTTCGGCACTTCCGCCGCGCCGATCGACTCGCTGGAATTCGGCGCGGGCAGCGTCACGACGGTATCAGCCGGCGGCCAGAAGATCCCCTACGGCACCACGACCGACCTCAAGGAATACTTCTTCACCGCCGGCACCTCGTCGCCGATCACCGTGACGCCTTCGGGCGAACTGCGGCTGACCGGCAATGCGATCACCGTGCAGGCAGGCGGCCTGATCAACGGATCTGGCGGCGGCGACATCTTCGCCTACGAATTCGTGTCAGGCACGGGCGGTTCGCGCGACGTGCTCAGCCGGTTCAATACCGACGCATTCAGCTCCAACGACTATGACCCTGCGACCGGCATCGGCTACCAGTTTGCCGACCATCGCCAGGTCTACGCGCTCGTGCCCGCCGAGACCGCGGCGAAGATCGCCTACTACGATCCGATCTATTCGGCCGACTACGCCGGCGGTTCCTCGCCGACCAACCTCTATGGCAGCGAAGCCGGGTTGGCGGTAACACTTGATGGAGGAAACGGCCTTGCCGCGGGCCAGTATGTGCTGATGCCCGCGCACTACGCGCTGCTGCCCGGCGCTTATCGCATCGTCGAGAACACCGGCACATCGGCGCCGGCGGCCGGCGCATCGCAGGTCCAGCGAGATGGCAGCATCGTGATGGGCGGCACGTTCTCGACTGCCGGCACAGGGCTTTCGGAATCAGCGCGCCGTTCGTTCACCATCATGTCGCACGATACCTTGCTGACCTTCTCGCGCCTCGAGACGACGAGCGGCACCAAGTCGATCGCCGATGCGGCGAATGCGGCAGGGCGCGCGGCATCGCGTCTGCCGCTCGATGCCGCGCGCGTCGTGCTGGCGCCGCTGGCCTCGCTCAAGGTCGAAGGCACGTTCGACATGGCGCCGGGGACCAAGGGGCGCGGCGCGGAAATCGACATCATCGGACGCGACATCCTCATCAACCATACGGGCGAGAGCAGCACGGGAGCGCTGGTGCTGAGCGACAGCACGCTCACCTCGCTCAACGCTGCCAGCCTGCTGATCGGCGCGACCCGGCAGGAGAATGCCGACGATACGACCACGCTCAACGTCTTTGCCAACCACATCACCGTGGGGGCGAGCACCCGACTGACGGTGCCCGAGGTGATCTTCGCGGTCGGCGGGCGCGGCGCGCGGTTGAATGTCGTCGATGGCGCGCGCGTGACGGCGGAGGGCACGCTCTCCGATGCGCGTGCGGGTGATTACCTGATCAACTCGGGCACGGCGGTTTCTGCGGGCTTCGATCAGACCGGGGTCGGATCGGTGCTGCGCCTTTCGAGCGGGCCGGAGCGTCTTTTGACGCGCGTGGGCGCGGTCGCCGCCGCCAACACCAACCGCCTTGCCTCGCTCAACATCGGTTCCGCGACGCTGACCGGCGCTTCGCTGCTGATGGAAACCAGCCGCGATTTCGCGGTGGATGATGGCGCGGTGCTGGCGGCATCGCACATTGCGCTGATCGGCGATGCGCTGGGCTTCGGTACGGCTGGCGGCATCGGCAGCAAGCTTGAGGCCAAGCTGGCCGCTGCCGACTCGCTCACCTTGCGGTCATCGGGGCCGATCACTTTCCGTGCGGACACCCGCCATGTGTTCCGCGACCTCACGCTGGATACGCCCGCGATCGCCCTTGCGGGATACCTCATCGACAAGTCGACGCTGACGATCGTCAGCGACAATCTGCGGCTGACCAATTCCTCGGGTAAGGCCGCGACATGTTCGACTATTGCCGGCCCGCTGTGCGGCAACACGGGCAATGTCCTCACGATCGAGACTGGTACGCTGACGCTCGGGTCTGGCACGATCACGCCATACAGCTTCGACGGTGGACTGGAACTGACCGCCACCAAGGGTATCTATTACTCGGGCAAGGGTACGCTCGATCTCGGCAGCGCTTCGCTGAGCCTCGTAACGCCGTTCATTGTCGACCGTGCGGCCGTTGTTGACTTGACCAAGGCCTCCGCCGCTGCGAGCGACACGATCACGCCGGCCGGCAACTACACGATCCCTGTCACGCCCGATTATACTTTCGCGACGAGCGGCGATGTCGCCATCACCGCACCGGCGCTGGCTGCGGGCGCGAGCGCGCCCACCGTCACCGGCATCCGCGCACCGGGCGCGCATCTCATTTTCGGCGGCGCCGCCGCACCGGTGCAGAGCCTGACCATCAGCGGTTCGCAGATTGCGGCCACGGCGGGCGTCATCGATGCGCAGGCAAGCGGCGCGATTACCCTTTCGGGTGCCGCCTCGCTGGCGACCGCCGGTTTCAGCCGCACTTTCGGCGACAGCACCACCTCGACGACGGTTTCGGCCGGCGGCGGCACGGTCAATCTCGTTTCGCTCGGCGGCAATATCGTCCTATCCTCCACCGCGTCGATCAGCGTCGACAACGGGATCGGCAATGCCGGACGGCTCAATGTGCTGGCAAGCCGGGGAGCGATCACATTCGACGCCGCACTCAATCCGGGGCAGACGGGCACCCGCCTCGCCTCGCTCGTGTTTGATGCAGGCCTGTCGGCGTTCGATCTCGACGCGTTTGCCGTGCGCTACGGAACGCTGTTCGGCGGCGATCTCGCGATCCGTTCGGGCAAGGGCAACATGAGGCTCGCGAGCGGGCATGGCCTCAAGTCCAGTTCGATTGCGCTGACAGCCGATGGCGGCAGCCTGGTGATCGGCGGAACGCTCGATACATCGGGCGCCGATATCTCGAAGTTGACCGCGGCGCAGGCGGCCAGGACCCGCGTCAACGGAGGCGATATCCAGCTCTGGGGCATGGACGGGGTGACGATCCAGGCTGGCGCGCTGCTCGATACCCATACGGCGGGCTATGCCGATACCGACAGCCGGCAGGCCAGTGCGGGCGACGTTACCATCGGCATCGGCAATACCGGCGGCGCGATCACCATTGCCGATGGCGCGAAGCTCGATCTTTCGGCCACCCGCACCATCGCGGCAAAGGCTGCCGGCAGGACCGGCAACCGCCTGCTGCCGCGCACGGTCAAGGACCCGGACACGCTGGTCAGCACGACCGTCTACAACTTTGTCGAGGCGGACAAGGGCGGCAACCTGACGTTGCGCGCGCCTGTGCTCGGCGCAGATGACAACAAGGTCGATATCCGCCTGCGCGGTCAGGTCAGCGGCGCGGAGACGGTCACGGTCGAGGCCTACAAGACCTACGATCTCGATGCGATCGGCAACTCGGGTCTCTTCAGCGGCGTCACTTCGACGCCCACTGCCGTTCTCCTCGATACCACGCCCGATGGCTTCAACCTTCTTTCCGACGTGCTCAAGGGCGCGGACGGCACGGCGTCGATCCCGTGGTTCATCCAGCACTTCGGCGTCAGCACGGTCGATGGCAGCAGCCTTGCGGGCATGCGCCTGCGCCCCGGCGTGGACCTCGTTTCGACGGCCGATATCGCGCTGGTCACCAATTGGAACCTGGCCGCCGGCAAGGTCGATGTCGCTGCCGCGGTGGCGGACGGCGTGATGACCGCCATTCCTGAACTCGGGCCCGGGCCGGGCAACAAGCCCTATTACGCGGTCGTCGCCGGCCAGGAAGGCAACCTGCTCGAGCATTACACCTCGTTCCTCTACCGCGTCGGCGGCAAGGCTAGCGGCGAGGCTGGCGTGGTTTCGCTGCGCGCGGGCGGCGTCCTCGATATCGCCGCCAGCATCAGCGACGGCTTCTTCACCTTCGCCGACAAGTCCGACCCGAACTGGATCAACTACCAGCTCGGTGGCGGTGAACGCTTTTACAATCCGGCGCTGCTGCTCTCGTGCGGTTCCACGCTCGATTGCAAGGCACTGGCAAGCTACGCCGATGTCTTCGCCGGAAAGACCTCGGCCAATACGGACAACACGCTCACTATCGCGCTGTCGCGGTTCTATCAGGGCGCCCAGGTCGGCAATGCCAGTGTCGTGGCCCCCTATATTGCGCGCAACAACGATGTTACTGCGACGGGCTATGCGATCGACCCGAATACGGGCGAGTATGCCGGCGATGCCCTGGGCTTTGCGCAGCTCTTCCCGCTGCTCTCGGACGGGTCGGCGATTCGCTCTAGCAGTCTGCGGCTCACAGCCGGCGCCGGCACGTCGGTCTCGGCCAATCCGCTCCATGTCGATCGCGCCACCGATGGCCGCGTCATTGTCGAGGGCGAGAAGACTTACGCGCTGACCGCCTCGCCAGGCAGCGCACGGCTCGGCACATCGGTCAACCTGACACTCGCAGTTACGACCAGCGCGATCGGCGCGGGGCCGGTCTACACGCTTTCGGACCTGCTGGGTCCGGACGGTGCGGGCAGCGCCCAAGCGGCGGCGCTTACCAAGGATACCTACACCACAATTTCCTGGGGCACCGGGGCGGTCGGAGCGGCGAGCGAACTCCGCACGGCTGCACAAGCCTATTTCACTGGCAGTAACAGCAGCTTTGTTCGCAACAAGGGCGGCGTGATCACCGGCGTCGCCGCGCCGCTTGCCGATATGCTCGGCTTCCTGACGCAGACGCAGACCCTGATCCTCAACGGGATCAAGACTGGCACCGGCGGCTATCCCATCGGCTTGCTCAAGGCACCCGCGATCGGCAATTACGGCTCGCAGGTCGCCTATTCGCGCAGCCTCGTACGCACAGGGGATGGCAGCATCGATGTTGCCGCCGCGGGCAATATCGATCTGCGAAATGGGCCTGATGCGTTCTATCGCACGGAAAAGGGCGTCGCCTCGGGCGTGTCGCGCTCGACCAATGCCCAGGTTGGCGGGACGGCGATCTACACTGCCGGCCACCGTGTCGCATCTTCGGCGCTCCTCGCCAATGTCGTGGGAACCAATGCGCTGATCAGCGTGCCGGTTGCCAGCCCCTATCAGACGATCGCGGCGCAGGATGCCGGCTTCATCCCCTCGCCGAAGGGGCTCGACGATCAGTCGGCCGTGTTCGCGACCGGTGGCGGCCGCGTCACGCTCGATGCCGGCGCCAGCATTCTGGGACGACGCGATGTCTGGGCCGAGGCTTACCTTGGCTCGGGCGCCGCGCTGAGCGCGACGAGCGTTTCAAGCTTCGACATTACCCAGATCGGCGACAGTTCGCAGCGCTGGCGGCCCGGCGTGGTCGGCCAGGATACCGAAATCGCTATTGCGCCCAAGTTCTTCACCAGCGGCGTGGGTGCGCTTGCCGGCGGAGACGTGACACTGCGCGCAGGTGCCGATGTATCCGACCTGACGGTCGCGCTGGATTCGGCTGTCACGACGGCGGCGGCATCCACCGCAAATGGAACCTCGACGGCGCTTGTCCAGGTCAATCTGGGCAGCGGCGACCTTGCCGCGACCATCGGCGGGAACCTCGCCGCCGGTCAGTTCGACATTGCGACCGGGCATGGAATGATCGCCGTCGGCGGCAGCGTGACGGCCTTTGGCGGGGAGCGGGACACGTCAACGAGCGACAGCGCACAGTACCTTCGCCTGCGCACGAGCGGCGGTGCCGTCACGCTCAGCGCGCAAGGCAGCATCGCGCTGGCAGGCGTTTCCGCGCTCGGCGCGTGGCGCAGCGGGAACGCCCGCGGCAAGTACGATGCGGCGGGCTTCTTTACCCCCGAAGCTTCGTTCAGCGCGGTTTCCACAAGTGCCCTGAGCTATATCGGCAACCGACTCGACCAAAACGTGCCCTTCCAGATCGGTGCCGGCAACGCGGGCATCTTCGCCGGCCATGTGCTGCCTCCATCGCTGTCGCTGGCGGCGCTGGAAGGCGATCTCACGATGCCGACGCTGCCGATGCTGCTCTACCCCGCGCCAGCGGGCAATCTGCAGCTGTTCAGTGCCGGCAACCTGTCCAACCTCGTCATCGCGATGAGCGACAGCGATCCGTCGCTGCTGCCCGGCGCGTTTTCCGCCGCCAAGCTGAACATCGATTCGCTGACTGCTTCGGGCGCGGGCAACGTTACCCCTCTGGCCGGGCTTGGTTTCGGCATTCCGGGCGTCGACATCACGACCAGCGACGCCCTCCTGCGGCTCTACCACAACGAAGTGTCCACGCATGCCGGTGATCCGACCGCAGCGGAGATCTTCGCCGGCGGCGATATCGCGAACTCGGTCATCAATCTTGCCAAGCAGGCGCGGATCGCGGCCGGGCGCGATATCGTAAACCTCTATTTCACCGGGCAAAACACGGCCGCTTCCAACACCACGACGATCACTGCGGGGCGCGACATTCTCGGCACGACGACTTCGTCGGCCGCGACGAACCTGCCCTACATCGTCAGCAGCAACTATCTGCTCGGGGGGCCGGGCACGTTCGAGGTTCAGGCCGGGCGCAATATCGGCCCGTTCATAAACTCGGCGTCGATCGACAACATCAGCTACGCGGGCGGCATCCAGACCGTCGGCAACGACGCCAACCCGTGGCTCGCGCCGGTGGGGGCCGACCTCACCGTGCTGTTCGGTGTCAGCAAGGGCATCAACTACGACGGCCTCTCAACGACCTACCTTGATCCCGCTAATGCGGCGAAGCTCGATGGCGCGCTCTTCGTTCAGGTCACCGACTCGATCGGCAACGATCATCCTGACCGGACCCGGCCGATCTACGCCCCGATCCTCGCCAAATGGCTCCGCACGCATGCGCCCGACGCCTTTGCCACGATCTTCGGCTCGACGTCCTATCCCGACGACACGATCGGAAATGCCGCGCTGACGACAGCGGCCTACGGCCGGATGGCGGACCTGTATTCTGCCTTCCAGGGGCTCGACCCGCTGCTTCGGCAAAGCTTCCTGATCAAGGATCTGTACTACAACGAGCTGCAGAAGACGCCTTCGATCCAGGCGTACCGCGCCATCAACACGCTGTTCCCCGCATCTTATGGCTATACCGACAACCTCGCCGAGTTCACCACCGACGCGGCGACGGTGAACGACGACCACCCGCTTGGCCAGCCGACCCGAAATCTGGCTAACGGACAACCGGTCAAGGCCGTGCAGGTCGTAACCGGCAGCGTCGACCTCCGCCTCGCGACGTTCGAGACCACGCGCGGCGGGGATATCACGATCGTTGGGCCGGGCGGCAACTTCATCGGCGGCTCGGTCGTGCGTACGTCCGAACAGGCGGCACGGCGCGTCAGCCGCTTCGGCGTTGGCCCAACCTCGAGCCTGACTTACGGCCAGTTGAACAATACCAACGTGCGCCGGATCGATAGCATCCCGATCGGTTATGAAGGCGTGCTGACCTTGCGCGGCGGGAAAATCTACAGCTTCACCGACGGCGATCTGCTGGTTAACCAGAGCCGCGTATTCTCTGTCGGCGGCGGCAATATCGTGCTGTTCTCGTCCAACGGCGACGTCAACGCCGGTCAGGGTCCGCGCAGCGCCTCCAACTTCCCGCCCGTCACCGTGCGCTTCAACCTCGATGGCTTTGCCGAAGTCGACAGCGCAGGGTCGGTTTCCGGCGCGGGTGTCGGCGCTTTCAAGCCGACCCCCGATACCCCGGCCTCGTCGGTCAGCCTGATCGCACCGGTCGGCACGGTCGACGCCGGCGACGCCGGTGTGCGTGCATCGGGCGACGTCGTCGTCATCGCGGCACGCGTGGCCAACGCCGATGCGATCAGTTCGTCGGGCGGCTCGATCTCGGGCGTACCCTCGGGCACGCCCACCGCCGTGGCGACGCCGACAAGCGCGAATGCCGCGGTCGCGGCGCAGTCGGGCGGGCAGAACGGCAACAACAACACCGAGAAACGCTCGATCATCACCGTCGAAGTGCGCGGGTTTGCGGGCACCGACCCATGCGACGATCCCAACGATCCGAAGTGCAAGGCGAACTGACCGATTCTGAGACGTTCGATGACAAAAAGGATGAACTGTCATCAAAAGACAGTCAAATAGACGTAAATCTGTAATGCACCCCGCATAGGACCAATCTGGTTTAAGGAGGCATACGGACTTCCCGACGGCGCAGCGACGCCAACGGTTGTCTGACGCCTGAATATACGTACGAACATCTTCACCGGGTTGGCCGTGCGGCCGGCGTATCGCGGTTCGGTCGAACCGCGGCCGTGCGCGCAATGAAGTGCGAGAGAGGTCTTGTCAGCACGGCGTAGCAAAACCAGCAAGGAGGGGACGAAGCGCAAGGCGAAAGCCGGCGCGTCGATCAACGACGTCGAGCGCTTGCTGTGCTCCGCGGTGCCCGAGGGCCAACTCGACGCGCTGCTCCCGCGCACGGGCAAGGCCTGGTCAAAAGAGCTGCCCGGGCTCGAAACGTTCACGCAATGGCCTGAAGGCAATCGGCCGACGCGCATCTGCATCGCGACCGAACAAGTCATGGGGCCGGTGCGCAATGGTGGTATCGGCAATACCTACGGCGCGCTGGCGATCATGCTGGCGGAAGCTGGGTTCGACACGACCGTGCTCTACTTGCGCGGCACCAAGGTCGAGACCGACACGATCGAACACTGGATCGAGTACTATGCGCAGCGCGGAGTAAAGCTGGTGCCGTGCCCCGATTATGCGGAGGCGGAAGGCTTCGCCTCCAATGCCGATCGCTGGCTGTGCATTCCCTACAACATGATGCGCCACCTCATCGAGCATCCAATGGACGTCGTCCACGTATCGGAATGGCGCGGCACGGCGTACCTCTCGCTGCTTGCAAAGCGGCAGGGGTTGGCGTTCCAGAACACACTGTTTCTGGTGAAGACCTCGTCCCCTTGGATGTGGAACCGTCTCTATGGTTCGCACACGCTCGAGCGAGCGGACGATCTCGTGAAGATCCATGCCGAGCGGCGCAGCGTCGAGATGGGGGATGTGGTCATCGGCGGCAGCCTGCATCTGCTGCGCTGGATGGCGAGCCAGGGCTATGCGCTGCCCGAGGGGCGGTGTTTCGTGCAGCCCAACGTCGCCACCTTCGACAAGCTCGAACCGCTGATGCACAGCCGCGGGCTGCCGCGCGGTAGCCGCACGCCGATCGACGAGATCGTGTTCTTCGGCCGGCTCGAAGCGCGCAAGGGCCTCTTCATTTTCTGCCAGGCGATCCGCCGACTGATCCGCAAGGGCGTGGCGCTGCCCAAGCGAATCACTTTCATGGGCAAGCCCGGCGGCCGGATGCCCTCGCATCCCGACTACGACGCGATAGACTTCATCCGCGAGGTCTCACACGGTTGGCCGGTCGAAATCCAGATTCTCTCCGACTTCCAGCAGTATGATGCGGTCAAGTACCTCCTCGACGGCGCGCGGTTGGCTGTCATGCCGTCGATCATCGAGAACAGCTCGATGGCGGTCTACGAAGCGGCGATCTGCGGCATCCCCTGCGTCGCCACCGACGTCGGCGGCAATTCCGAACTGATTGCGGCCGAAGACCACGCGGCGGTGCTGTGCAAGCCGCACCCGGTCTCGCTGGGCGACAAGCTTGAAGAAGTGCTGCGCCTTGGCGGCATGGTCCCGCGCCCCAGTTTCGACAACAAGGCCAACATCGCGACCTGGCAGCGCTTCCACCGCCAACTGGGTGGGCCACTGCGCGAGGAGCTGCTCGATCGGGTGCGCTCCGCAAACCCGCCTGCTGCAGTCCCCAAGGCCGCAGTCGGGATCTACTATACCGGCGATCAGGCCGCGCTCGAAGAGACGCTGGCGAGCCTTGCCCAGCAGGATGGCGCCCTCACCGAAGTGCTGGTCGCGATCGATGCCGAAGAGGCCGGCGCGCGCGAATCGGTCTCCGAAGTGCTGGCGCGCCATGCTTTCGCGTCACAGGTGGTGGACGCTTTCGATCTTGACGCGGGCGCGGCGTTCAACCGGCTGGCGAGCGCAGCCGATGCGGTGCGCATCCTGTTTTTGTGGGAAGGCGCGCGGCTCGCGCCCGGAGCGCTTTCCACACTGATCCGCTGCGCAGAGAGCGCGCAGGCGCAGGTGCTCAACTACCTCTATCGCGAGCGCATCGAGACCGGCAGAAACGACCGGCCGGGAAAGCTGCGCGCGACGGTGATCAGCGGGCCGACCGACAGCTTTCTCTGGAACGATCTCGTCGAAGTGCCGCTTATGGTGGACCGAGCCGCCTTCCTCGATCTCGGCGGATTTACCACCGATTACCGGGTTCTGGGCCACGAGAGCGAGTTCGTCGCCCGTGCGCAGCTGGCCGGGCTGGTGTGCCAGTCGGTTATGGCTGACCTCGGCACGATCCGGCCGCGCTCGCCCGCTTGGATGCAGCAGCGGGGCTACGACCTTTCGGCGAGCAGCTTCCGCCTGATCCGGCCGATGCTCGCGTCCTCGCCGCTGGCAATGCGCGACTTGCTGCTGCTTTCGCGCGGCATGCACCTGCGCGTCGCTGCAGGCGAAGCCAGAGCGCGGGGCGGAGATGCCGGCGGGCCGGAGAACGTGCTCATCCGCATGATGGCCGGCATCGCCCGCAACAGCGCGCGCGGCGTGAAGCCGGGCGGGCAGGACGGCAAGCAAAGCAGCATCAAGGACAAGGCATCGCTTCCGCCAGGTGGAGCGACGCCCAAGGGGGCACCTGGTGTTCGCAAAACAGCGTGATGGGGCGGTCGATGAGCAAGAAGATTCTGGTTACGGGCGGCTGCGGCTTCGTCGGCTCCAATCTGGTGCCGCGGCTGGAAAAGGCGGGGCACTGGGTGCGGGTGCTGGATTCCGAAGCGCTCGGGCGGCGTGAGCACCTCGGCACCTTCGAGGGCGAATTCCAGCGCGGCGATATCCGCGACAGCGATGCGTTGGACAGCGCGCTGCAGGGGATCGACGCGGTGATCCACCTTGCTGCGGACACGCGCGTTGTCGATTCGATCCACGATCCGCTGCACAACTTCGACGTCAATGTGGTCGGCTCGTTCCGCCTGCTACAGGCCATGCGCTCGCGCGGCGTCCAGCGGCTGATCAACGCCTCGACTGGCGGCGCGATCATCGGCGACGTACCGCCGCCGGTGCACGAAGGCCTCGTACCCCGGCCGCTGGCGCCCTATGGCGCTTCGAAGATGGCGGTCGAAGGCTACCTTTCGGCCTGGAGCGGCAGCTACGGCATGCGCGCGCTCTCCCTGCGCTTTGCCAATGTCTACGGCCCGCGCTCGTTTCACAAAGGCAGCGTGGTCGCGAGCTTCTTCAAGGAAATCCTGCGCGGCAAACCGCTCATCGTTTATGGCGACGGTTCGCAGGTCCGCGATTTTGTCTACGTAGGGGATCTTTGCGATGGCATCATCCGGTCGCTCGACTGCGATGTCTCCACCGTCATCCAATTGGGCTCGGGCGTGCCGGTCTCGATCAATCATCTGATCGACGCCATCCGCATCGTGGTCGATCCGCTGCCGGTTACAGTCGAGTATCGGGATGCGCGGCGCGGCGAGATTGTCGAGACGTGGTGTGACATTTCTCGTGCGCGCGGCATGCTCGGCTTTGATCCCGCGACGCCGCTTCACGACGGTTTGCGCAAGACCTGGGCCTGGTTCCGCCGCCGCAACAAACGCGCCGTGGACAGACTGCTGGTGGCCTGCGGCGATGTAGCACCCCTGTCACAATGGCAGCTTATGGATTTTGAGAGGGGCGAAGGATCGGACCTAGACACTGACTTATCCTTTTGAGCTATAAGGATAACTGCAGCAGTCGAATCTGATGTTCCAGCATTTCGCACGAGATAGTTCGAGATGATCTCGATGGTAATCCTATCATCGGGTGAGAGTTTATTTTTGAGCCGAAGTCCGGGACGGGCTGTCGGTTCGAAATGTGTGCCATTTAGGGAGTAACTCGCAATGCTTCTGTTTATCGATGAAACCCGTACGCTCAAAATTGTCCGCCAGCCTGAGAACGGGCCGCGTGAGGTGCTGGGCAAAGTGAAGAAGAACGATCTGCAGCTTCCCGAAGATCTCCTCATCCAGCTCGATGCCGGTGAGATCGAGGAAGTCGAAGCCGTTTTCGATCTTATGACCGAGGGCGAAGCGAACCGCATGCGAGCTGCTGCCGCCGCGTTTCCTGCCACTTTGCGTGAGGTTCTCGCGTACTACAAGGATGGTGCTTCGCCGGTTGAGCAGCGCTGGATCCTCGGTGCGCTGCTTGAAGGTCTCCGTGTCGTTCGCCGGCACGACCGTCAGGCCATGGCCTGAGCCCTTGGGCGGCGGTCTGGCAAGGACCGCCGCACTCTCCTGCATCGGGTGGCATCATGGAAACAGTGATCATTCTGGGCGGTGACGGCTTTTGTGGCTGGCCCACGGCGCTGCATCTTTCCTACATCGGCTATAATGTCGTCATCGTCGACAACCTGTCGCGCCGGAAGATCGATGTTGATCTGGGCGCTGATTCGCTGACGCCGATCCGGCCGATCGAGGTGCGGATCGATGCATGGCGCGAAGTCAGCGGCCGCAGCATCCGCTTCGAGAAGCTGACGGTCGGTGAGGATTACGACGCGCTGGTCGACCTGATTCGCCGTGAGCGCCCGAAAGCCATCGTGCACTTTGCCGAACAACGCGCGGCGCCCTACTCGATGAAGGGTTCGGCCGAGCGTCGCTACACGGTGCGCAACAATCTCAACGGCACCCACGATGTCCTCTCGGCGATTGTCGAGACCGGGCTTGATATCCACCTTGTCCATCTCGGCACGATGGGTGTTTACGGCTATGGTACCGCGGGGATGACCATTCCCGAGGGTTACCTGCCGGTCCGGGTGGACACGCCGGCGGGCGAGCACCAGATGGAAGTGCTCTATCCGGCACATCCGGGCAGCGTGTACCATATGACCAAGGCGCAGGACGCGCTGTTCTTCTGGTATTACAACCGCAACTACCAGACCCGGATCACCGACCTGCACCAGGGCATCGTGTGGGGCACGCAGACCGCCGAGACTTCGGCCGATCCGCGCCTGATCAATCGGTTCGACTATGACGGTGACTATGGTACGGTGCTCAATCGCTTCCTGATGCAGGCGGCGATCGAATACCCGCTCACCGTGCACGGCACTGGCGGCCAGACGCGCGCGTTCATCCACATCCGCGACAGCGTGCGCTGCATCGAACTCGCGATCGCCAATCCGCCCGCCAAGGGAGAGCGCGTGGCGATCATGAACCAGATGACGGAAACGCACCGGTTGATCGACCTGGCCCGGATGATTGCCGAGATGACCGGAGTTGGTTACCAGCACGTTCCGAATCCGCGCGTGGAAGCGAGCGAGAACGAACTCAATGTGTGCAACGACTCGTTCCTGAAGCTTGGTCTCAAGCCGACCTTCCTGCGAGAGGGCCTTGCTGCGGAAGTTTCCGAGATCGCGCGCCGCTATGCCGATCGTTGCGACCGGAGCAAGATTCCGTGCATTTCGCATTGGTCGTCGGAGCAGGCCGAGCAACGTTCGGCGCCGGCTTTGATGCTGGTGAACCGGAAGGACGATCTGCAACTGCCGATCGCGATGTGAGACTGTTGCCAGGGGCGCGAAGCGACTATGCTGGGGGAAAGCGAGACAATGGTTGGTGAACGCGATGGCACGCCCAAGGCGGGGCCTGCGGCTGAAGGTGAAACTGCGTCGGAGAAGACCATGACGGGTGAGGAATTGACAGCCCGTCTGCCGCGTGGGCGCACCGCTGGTCGCAGCGGACAGGCGGCGCCGCCGCCGCTTCGCTCGGCCCGCGAGTTCTGGAGCGAAGAGGCGACGCAGGCAGATCCTGCCGTCGTCACGCCCGGCACCACCGAGGTTCCCGACAAGGGCGTGTTCTTCACGCGCCCCACGACGTCGAGCGGCATTCCCGCCTCCAATGGCGGTGAAGGAGATCCTGCCTTCGTGCTGCCGCGCCGCCGCACGCGCAAGTCGCTCGGCCGCCGCATCTGGTTCGGCGTGTCCTTCGTCGCGCCGGTCGTGCTCGGCGCGATCTACCTCTTCCTGCTTTCGCCGGATCAGTACACGACGGAATTCCGGTTCAGCGTTCGCGTGCCGGTGGGCCAAGCAGGCTCGAGCGCCTCGGGCGGTGCTTCGCTTTCGGCGCTGTTCGGCGGCAATCCGACGCCGGGCACAGACTTGCTCGATAACTTTACCGTTGCTGATTACGTTCGCAGCCAGCAGGCTGCCGTCGATCTCGACAAGAAGATCAACCTGAAGGCGATGTATAACAAGCCGTCCGATCCGTTCTCGCGGGTGGGCGATGCTGCTTCGGCGGAAAAGCTCGCGCGGTACTGGAAGAACATGGTCTTCTCCGACTACGACGTGACCACCGGTCTCGCCATCGTCCGCGTCAAGGCCTATTCCGCGCAGGACAGCTACACGATCGCCAACAGCTTGCTTCAGCAGTCGAACGACTTGGTGAACCAGATCGGCCAGCAGTCGCAGCAGGATACCGTTCGCTTCGCGAAGCAGCAGGTCGAGCGTGCGACGCAGCAGGTCTCGGATCTCCGCCAGCAGATCTCTTCGTTTTCCGCGCAGGACAAAGCAATCGAGGCCGCGGGGCTTGCCTTCCGCAGCAATACCGATCTTGCTATAACCACGCGTAACAACATCACCCAGCTGCAGTCTCAGATCGCGACGCTGATGGCGCTGCTGCACAACCCCAATGCACCACAGATCCGCGCGCTGCGTGAGCAGCTTGCAGCCAATGAGCGTACGCTTGCTTCGCAGGTCGATGTCGCCAACGCGCCGCAGACCAACCGTTATGCCGATCTTTACGCGCAGTTGCCCGCTTCGATACAGACGCTGTCCAATGCACAGGCAGCCTACAGCAATGCCCGCGCGCAGTCAGATGCGCAGCGTCTTTACCTGACGACGTACGTGAAGCCGCGGGTCGGCGAGAGCCCTAGCGGTCCTGACCGTTTGGCCGAGCTGATGCTTCTTGCGGCGATTGCCGCAATGGTGTGGATGATCGGGCTTCTGGTCGGCAACTCCGTCATGGAGCATGGACGGTGACGACGCCTACGTCTGGTGCTTTGGCCGGCCAACCGGGTTCCGAGGGCGGCGTGTCGCCTTGGAACGCGGTGCGGGTGGCGCTGCGCAGCCAGATCAATGTATTCACCGCGCTGCTCTACCGTGAGGCGGAAACGCGTCACGGCCAGAGCTTTGCGCTTGGCTATGCGGCGGCCGGCGTGGAGCCGCTGGTGATTGTCGCGACCATCGGCGTGCTGTTCTCCGCGCTCAGCCGCACGCCGCCCTACGGTCACAGCTTGCTGCTGTTTCTGGGGACCGGCGTGTTCCCGATCTACCTGTTTATACATACGTCTCTGCGCATTCGGCAACCGCTCAACACGCTGGCGCATCGCAACCGCTTCCCGATCGAACGCCCGCTAGACCACCTCATGGTGCATGCCGTGCTCCACATCGTGAGCAGCGCGGCAGTGGCGGCGCTTTTCTTCCTCGGCCTATACTGGTTCGGCGGGGTGGAAGCGGCGATCCCCTATGATCCGCTGACAGCAATAATGGCGCTGTTCACGCTGTTCTTGCTTGGTCTTGCAACCGGCATATTCAACGCCGTGCTCGCGCGCGTCGTGCCGGTCTGGGATATCGTGTGGCCGGCGATCGCGCGCGCCTCGCTGCACTTTTCCGGCCCTTATTTCGTTGCCGCCTACCTGACACCTTCGCACCGGTTCTGGTTCGGACTCAACCCTGTGATGCACGGCGTGAACTGGTTCCGCCATGCCTTCTATCCGTTTTACCCGCAGGCCTTGACGGACCATTTCTATGTGCTGATGGTCGCGTTGGTGCTGTTCACGCTCGGACTGCTGTTCGAGGTGGGAACGCGCCGTTATCTTGAAGAGAAGGAATGACACGATGATCCGCGTCGACGGACTGAGCCATGCCTATGCCAAGGGCCGGCCGATCTTTTCGGAGCTGGACCTCATTATCCCGACGAACCGGCGCGTGGCGATCCTGGGCGGTACGGGAAGTGGCAAGACCACTCTGCTCAACCTTCTGGCGGGTATTGAATCGCCGCAGAGCGGGCGGATCGAGCGTAACGCACACCTGTCCTTCCCGGGCGGTTTCCAGCGCGGTTTTCGCCAGACCAGCACGATGCGCCAGAACGCGATGTTTGCCGCGCGCATCTATGGCGCTGATCCGGACGAAGTGGTGGAATTCCTCAGCGAAGTCTGCTTGATGCAGGACGAACTTGAATTCCCCTTGCGGGAGCTTTCGGTGCAGACGCGCATCGCTTTCAGCTACCTGCTAACTTACACGCTGCCGTTCGATTGTTATCTGTTCGACAACGTGATCGGCCCGCCGCAGCCGGAAGTGCGCGAGCTTTGCGCCCGGCTCTACGCCGCGCGCTCTGCCGAGGCGGGTACGATCCTTGCGACACGTCAGCCGCGTCTTGCCGAACAGTATTGCGATTGCGCCATCGTGCTGGGGCAGGGCGGGGCCCGCTTTTATGACACGATCGCCGATGCCCTGGCTGTGTTCGACAGCGCGCCGCAGCCAGCCGCCGCCGCTGCGGGCGAAGCGGCTGACGAAGCCGCCACCAATCCGGAAACGCAGGGCGCGGCGCTGGCCGAAGGTGCAGCTTCCGCGTGAAGCGCGCCCGTACCTGGAGCGCATGCGCGGCGCTTTTGGCACTTTTGTGCGGCGAACATGCCGTTGCTGCGCGCAGCCGAGACGGGGCGCAGTGCTTTTCCGCGACAGATCCGGCGCGCTTGCCATTCCGCGTATTTCAGCAGGCGCCGCCGCCGCAGCGCCGCGACGCGGGCTATGTTCACTATCCGCTGACCGATGCTGCGACGATGCAACTGGGGAAGCTCGCGACGGCCAAGCGCGGAGTTGGCCTTTGGTACTTCCAGTGGGGTAACCGCTCGAACGCGCCGCTCTACAACACCGCAGGCAAGCTGGTCCCGCGCAAGCCGAATTTCCAGCCCGCTTCGGGCGAGCTGCGCAGCCAGCGCACGCCCTTCACCACTGTGGAACGCGCGAATGCCTGCACGCTGGCGCAGACCGCCCGTCTGCTGGGCGAGGATGCCAAGGGTGCGGAGATTGCGCAGAAGGCAGGGCTCCCGCTCGTTGCCGAGCGAGAGCATCAGGACGTCGGCTCCGTTGGCCCGGCGGATCTTTGCCTGCTGGCCGAGGGCCGCCTGCCGCGCAAGGCAGTCGGCGTCTTTCTCGACTACGAGGTGGGTGACGGGCGTACGCCCGAGCAGTCGCTCGAGTTTCTGCGGCGCTTCGCCGAGCTCGTTCATGGGGCCGGGCGCAAGGCGGGTGTGATGATCAATCCGCTCGATGCGCCGAGCCAGGTCTGGACCGGGATCACCGGCCCGGTCGCGCGCGAACTGGTCTCGCAGTTCGATTACACCACGATCTGGCTGTGGGCGCGCAATGCGCAAGGCAGCCTTCCGGCGAGCTATGACCGACAGATGGAGCTTCTGCGCCAGGGCGGCAAGGTTGATGGCAAGCGGGTGCTAGCGCTGTTTGAGCTGGCCAATACGAGCGAAGCCGACGCGCGCTTTGTTCATGATGCCATCCGCCGCGACGGACTTGCCGGCGCGATGCTGTGGCGCAACCGGGCGGTGCAGGGGGGACCCTGCGATAGCCCGGTCAATCGCAAGACCGCCCTGCTGGTTTTCGGTCGCCTGCCTGGTGTCGACTCGAAGCGCCCGTCCGACGCGTCAATGTAGGAGAGCGAAATGCCGCTGCTGGTCCTTTCCGGCGATGAAGCGATGGTCAACGTCAAAGCCAATTCGGCTTCGTCGTGGCCGCAACGCGGAGAGCTGGGCAACCGCCTCGAGCCGCTCGCGCGCCCGGGCTTCCACCCGTCGTTCCGCTTTGCCGCGGGCGAACGGATATTCACGATCGGCTCCTGCTTTGCCCGCAACATCGAGAAAGTGCTCGAGAGCCAGGGCTTTCTGATTCCCACGCGCGACATTATCCGTGCCGACCCGGAATTCGGGCGGGTCGGCCACAACATTCTCAATAACTACGGCGCGCCTGCGATTCTGAATGAAATCCGCTGGGCGCTCGATCCGAACCACCGCTTCGCCGAGGAACAGGCGTTCTTCGAGATTTATGACGACAAGTTCATCGACGTCCACCTCAACCACGCGCTGAAGCCGGCGCCGATCGAGGTGGTGCGCGCGCGCCGCCGTGCGATCCTCAATGCTTATCAGGCGCTGCGCGAATGCCGCGTTGTGATCATCACACTCGGCCTCGCCGAATGTTGGTTCGACAAGCAGACCGGGATCTACCTCAATACCGCGCCGCGCCGGTCGATGATCCGCTCGTTCCCGGAGCGCTTCCAGCTTCACGTGCTGAGCCACGACGAAGTGCAGTCGGCGATGCGCGAGACCATGGCGCTCATCCGCGAACATGGTCATCCTGGTGTCCGGGTAATTCTCACCGTGTCACCGGTCCCGCTCGCTGCGACGTTCCGCGAGGACGACGTCATGGTCGCCAACGCTTATTCGAAGGCGGTGCTGCGCACGGTTGCCGAGGCAATCACGCTGACGCACGATTTCGTCGATTATTATCCGAGCTACGAGAGCGTGACGCTATCCGAACGCCAGCACGCGCTCGAAGCGGACCAAGTGCACCCAACCAAGACGGTGATCGAGCTCAACACCAGCCGCATGGTTCGCGGCTATGTCGGCGCCGATACGCTGGACGTTGATGCGATCCGCGAGTCGATCGCCGAAAACCCGCAGGCAGTGATCGCGACGCTGGGCGAACGGCTCGACCTCATCGAGCAGAACCCCGATCTCGCGGTGGCGCTGTTCTCCGCGGCGGGCAAGCTCAATCGCATGGATCTTCTCGCCAAGACGCTGCCCTTCGTGCGTGGCCGGATCCCGGGTGACGAGATCACGCTGGCGCGGGCGCGGATGGCCATGGCTTTGGGGAACCCCAAGAGGGCCCTGCTGCTGCTTGAGCGCGAACCGCACCGCCGCGCGGTAAAGAACACCTACTGGTCGATGCGTCTTGACGCGCTGATTGCGGCCGATGATCTCGAAGGCGCACGCAAGGCGGCGCGGTCGTGGTCGGAGTTCAGTGTGCGCACGCCTGAACCCTATCGGAGACTGGCACTGGCTTGCGCGGCGCACGGCCTCGCTGACGAGGCGGAAGGCCTGTTCCAGATGGCGCTTTCGCTTGCCGACGACGAACCGCGCACTCTGCTCGACTATGCCGAAGTGCTGCTTGCGCAGGACCGGCATGCGGAGGCCGAGAGCGTTCTCGCCCGTGTCGAACCGGGAAATCCGGCACAAACCGAGCGTATGCAGAACCTGAAGCTGTGGAAGACGAGTTCTGCGGCCCCGGTACCGGGCGCGGCTGCGCAGGATGCTCCGGCGGCGGTTGGCGGGATCAAGCGCGTTCCGCTGCGCGCCATATCAACATTGACGGACGGCACACCCGGTCCGCACGGCAAGTTGCGGCGCGCATGAAGACGTCCTGCGCCTCGCTGTTTCGCACAAGCTCCGCCAAGGCCCCGCACTTGCGCGCGGTGGCTATTGAATGTGTCCCTCACAAACCGAGGTCAACCCCGTGAACAAGATTGAACCTGCCGCCCTTCGCACGTCACTGGTGCGCGGCCCGCTGATGGATGCCATGAGCAGCCGCGGGCTCGTTGCGCTGCGCCTTGCCGCTACGGCTGGCATGGTGCTTTCACTTGGCGCCTGCGCGGCGATGCCCGCACAGGGCCCCTCGGTGCAGTCGATTTCTCGCGAATCGGTCAACAATGCGCCGTCGTTCCT
This sequence comes from uncultured Sphingomonadales bacterium, assembly GCA_903834285.1. Taxonomy (GTDB): domain Bacteria; phylum Pseudomonadota; class Alphaproteobacteria; order Sphingomonadales; family Sphingomonadaceae; genus Novosphingobium. The sequence continues at coordinate 36,710 of CAILIO010000163.1, forward strand.
GATGGTCCCGGTCGACCGCATCGTGCTGACCGCGCTTGTGGGCAAGACCGGCGACGACCTCTCGCCGCTGACCAGCACGGACGCGCCGCCGCAAGGCACGATCCACATCGGCGATACCGTGTCGGTCACGCTATGGGAATTCGGCAGCGGCCTGCTCGGTCCGCTGGCGGGCGGGCAGGTGCCGGTCGGCTTCGGCGGCGCGCAGTCCGCCACCGTGCCCAACCAGACGGTCGACCAGACGGGTACGATCATCGTTCCTTTCGTTGGTGAGGTCAAAGCCGCTGGCCGCACCCCGCGCCAGGTACAGGCGGACGTTGTAAAGGCACTCCGCGGCAAGACCAGCGAGACGCAGGCGCTGGTCCAAGTCGTGCAGACGATGGACAATGTCGTGACCGTGACCGGCGACGTCTCCAAGCCCGGCCGCTTCCCGCTGGCGCTCAGCGGCACGCGTCTGCTCGATGCTGTCGCCACAGCAGGCGGCACGACCGGCAAGGCGCGCGAGATGCTCGTCCAACTCACCCGCGGCGGGCAGGTGCGCTCGCTGCGCATGTCGGCGGTGCTGCGCGACCCCAGCCAGAACATCTTTATGAAGCCGGGCGATCTCGTCACGCTCGACCACGAACCGCAGAGCGTGGTCGTGCTCGGCGCGACCAACAAGCAGAACGAGGTCTACTTCGGCAAAGCCCGCCTGACCCTTGCCGAGGCGATCGGCAACGGTGGTGGTCTGGTAGACAAGCAGGCCGATCCTGCCGGCGTTTACGTGCTGCGCTATGAATCCACTGACGTTGCCAAGCGTCTTCGGGCGGAACCCCTGCCGGACTATCTGACGCTTGGCGATACTGTGCCGGTGGTCTACCACGTAAACTTCAAGTCGGCCGAGGGCATGCTGCTCGCGCAGTCGTTCCAGATGCGCGATCAGGACCTTGTCTACGTTTCGACTTCGGACGCGGTCCAGGTTGGCAAGCTTGCCAACTTGTTCAACTCGGTCGTCTCGATCTTCAAGAGCAACGCCGGCAACGCGTTCAGCTACTGAGGGTAACCGCCGGACGAACGGCTTGCCCCCCCGCCCAAGTCGCTTCGTCCGGTGCGGTTTCAGCTCTGTAGCGCGCCGCCGACTTGTGCCATGCGTTTCACGGCCACAAGCGTGAGGAGCGGGGCATGACCATCGTGGTGACGGGGGCGGGCGGCTTTGTCGGGCGCGAGCTCGTCCGGCAGCTTCTTGCCGCTGGCTGCCGAGTGGTGGGTCTCGATACGGCGGTGGCCGGCATTCCTGCTGGTGCTCGCGCGATTGCCGGCGATCTCGGCGATGCGGCGGTCCGTGCGGCGGCACTGGCGGACGGGTGCGAGGCGCTAATTCACCTTGCGACCGTACCGGGCGGCGCGGCAGAAGCCGATCCGGACGCCTCGCGCCGGATCAATGTCGATGCGATGTACGACCTGCTGCTCGAAGCTGCTGAGATACGTGCCGGGCTCCGGGTCGTCTTTGCCAGCTCGATTGCCGTTTTCGGCGATCCTCTTCCCGGCCATGTCGATGATGCGACGCCGCTTTCCCCGAAGATGATCTACGGCGGCCACAAGGCGATGATGGAGCAGGCGGTGGCGATGCTGTCCAACCGCGGACTGATCGACGGCGTGACCGTGCGGCTCCCCGGCGTCCTCGCGCGGCCCAAAGGGCCATCGGGCCTCAAGTCCGCCTTCATCAGCGAGGCTTTCCATGCGCTGAAGGCGGGCGAGGCATTCGTTTGTCCTGTTTCCGCAGCGGCCACGATCTGGGCGCAGTCGGTCACCTGCTCGGCGGCGAATCTTGCCCACGGCCTGATACTCGATCCGGCGTGCCTGCCGCCGACCCGCGCGATCACGCTGCCTGCCTTGCGCATCGCGATGGCCGACCTCGTGGCGGAGATTGCGCGGCAATGTGACGTGTCGGAAAGTCTGGTAACTTATGAGCCCGATGCCGCGCTCGAAGCCCTGTTCGGCACGCAGCCGCCGCTGGCGACCCCGGCAGCGGAGCTGGCCGGCTTTGGCCATGACGGCGATCTTGAGACGCTGGTCAGCCGCGCTCTCGCTGCAAGCTGACGAGGCACCGATACCAAGGGAGCCCGCAATATATCGCGCTCGATCGCGGCGGAGAGCAGATTTGTCAGCGTCTCCGCCACGATCGCCCAGGGTTGCTCAGGCGCCGAAGCCGCCGTCGATGGTTTGGAGCGAACCAGTGATCATCGCGCCGTGGGGGCCGGCGAGATAGGCGCTCAGCTCGGCGATCTCGTCCGGACGGGCGTGGCGCTTGATCGCCTTGAAGCTGTGCATCATGGCAGCCATGGGCCCTTCGGCTTCGGTCTGCTGCGGACAAGTTGACACGGTTGACACTGTCCTGAGCGGAAACTCTGTAGGCCCCTCCTTGGGCGCAAACCGCCGGGGCCGCAGCGCCAGAAACTCTGCGCCGCGTGGGGGTTCGGGGACTTCACAAGGGATCAAAGAGCAGGCGCGCGGTGTAGCGGGGCCGGGGCGTGTAGGACAGCGCATTTTGCCTCCGGCGGGGAAGGGCCATCGCCCTTCCATCCCGTGAATTGGCGACACCACCAACCTCTCGTCATTCCCGCGCAGGCGGGAATCCAGCAGCAGCCGCCCGGTTTGGCCTTCGGCTCGCCTCAATGCGCCGAACGCTCTGGATTCTCGCCTTCGCGGGAATGACGAGGATGGGGGAGGGGAGTGCCCTCATTCCAACCCAAGTTGACACGGTTGACACGGTCCAGAGGGAAAACTCGTGGCCCCGGCTGGGGTGGCCTTTTGCGCTGAAATTCAAGGATATTATGCCAGATCAGCCGGCTTGCCATGGCTGCGCGAGGCAGCGGCATGTTGGAAACGCCTTGCCGGGCACACCGATCCTACCTCCGCAGCTTCAGGGCTTGCGCGCCTGCGTGCGGGGGAAAGGACAACGGGCGCGGCTGGGAAACCACGGTTCAAAGAGCGGGCTGTGGATGGCGAAAAAGGGGCGTGTAGGAAAGGTGTTTTTGCCTCCGGCGGGGAAGGGCCATCGCCCTTCCATCCCGGGAGTTTGGTGGGCTGCCAAACGCTCGTCATTCCGGCGAAGGCGGGAATCCAGCGTCAGCCGCTGCCGCTCTGGATTCCCGCCTTCGCGGGAATGACGAGGGTGGGGGAGGGGCGGGCCCAATTCAGGTCAGGTTGACACGGTCCTGATGGGAAACTTCCCGCGCCCGAGCGCAAGATATTTCGTGACGTCCAACGGCTGAACTTCCTTCGTTGCATGGTGGATCTCGGATAGGTGGAAACATCCTATCTCGGTGTCCACCAAACCGGCAGCAGGCCAACCCGTCACCGTAATTCCTGTCGCCGAGATTCCAAGCACGTGCTTGACCAGCTACGACCTGTCAGCAATGCTGTCGAACGACAGATATCGAGGGAACTGGGACAGCCGTGAAACCATTTACTCGCTCAATTATCGACCTCTTCGACGGCGAAAAGCGCTACCTTATTCCCCTTTACCAACGGCAGTATGCTTGGAAGGTAGAACCGCAGCTCAGGCTTCTTTGGGGCGATATCGGCCGGGCGTATGATCGGGTTCTCAACGATCGTGCTTCATTAGTGCCCCACTTTATGGGGGCGATGGTCATTTCCCAGATGAAAACGTTTGGAAAAGAAGTCCAAGCTTACGAAGTGATCGATGGCCAGCAACGCTTGACCACCTTTCAGCTTCTTCTAGCCGCGTTGCGGGACGTCGCAAGCGCAAACGGGTCCCGATACGCTGCCCACCTCCAGCGATACCTCCTAAATGATGGGATCATGGAGAAGCCAGAAATTGAGCGGTTCAAGGTCTGGCCGTCGCGAATGGACCGGCGCGCATTTGCGGGGGTCGTAGATGCGAAGGTCGATCTGGACGAAATCGCGCAACCGATCCCTGGTGAGGATGGAAATGCACGCAAGGCTGCGCTGGCCTACGAGTGGTTCCGTTCACAGATCAACGCTCATGTCGGAACCGACGAAAACTATGAAGAGTTCAAACTGGAGAAACTATTCGAAGCCATGAAAGACGGGCTTGCCGTCGTATCCATCGAACTTGAAGGCGGCGATGATCCCCAGACAATTTTCGAGACCCTTAACAGCCGAGGCGTCGATCTCACGCCCGGTGATCTCATGCGCAACTTCATTTTCCAGCGAGCGAAGGGGCTGGGCCAGGATGCCGAAGCTTCTCTCGCTGTTGATAAACTCTACGAGAAGCACTGGCTTCCGCTTGATGGGCCCCTGTGGAGTCAGGGCGTTAATCGCGGTCGGCAAGGTGCCGCTAAACTCGATTGGATGTTGATCGATCACCTATCGATGAAGAAGGCCGACATCGTCTCGAAGGAAAACCTATTCGACAATTACCGGCGCTGGATCATCGAACAACAGCCGTTCGCTTCCATCGGGGAGGAGCTTGAGTCGATCACTGCATCGGCGGCGGTCGAGCACAAGATATTCGAACAGAATAAGGCTGATTCGATCGGGAAGTTTGGCCTTGTCGCCGAGGCATTTGATGTCAGCACTGCGTTCCCCCTCGTTGTCTATCTTGCGACTGAGGCGGACGTTGGCGAAAAGCTTCCGTCGGCTTTAGTCATGTTGGAAAGCTACATCCTGCGGCGCGACATTGTGGGGCTATCCACCAAAAACTATAATCGCTTTTTCGTCGGCACCATCGACCGGCTCCGCGAGAGCGAAGGGTGCAAGGTCGAAGCGTTGGCGCGCTGGCTTTCGACCCGTCCCAACGAAACTGACCGTTGGCCGAACGACAATGAGTTTCGCCAAGGCTGGCTTGGTCGTGACCAGTATAAGAATGCTAGGCAACCGCGTCTGCGCTACATTTTCGAGCGCCTTGAGCAGGCAAAGCGCACCGCCCTTAGCGAAGATATTGAAATCAAATCGGCCCTTACTGTTGAACACATAATGCCACAGAAATGGCGGGAAAACTGGGGAATCCCCGGCTTCGAGCATGTCTCGGAGGGCGAGTTTGACACAGATCAGATGTTGGCCGAGGTCGAGCGCGATGGTTGCATCAACAAACTCGGGAACCTGACACTTATCACGTCGCCGCTCAATTCATCAATTTCGAACGGGTCCTTTGCGACCAAACTGCCCGCAATCCGAGCCTTTACGAGCCTCGCGTTGAACCGCGAACTCCACGATTTTCACCATTGGGATGAGGAATGCGTTAAGCAGCGGGGGGCTGCGCTCTTCGAAATCGCCCGAAGGGTCTGGGCACCGCCGCATGAGATCGGCACTGCCTTCCCTGAACTTGGACGTTTTGGAGAAAACGGCAACCTTCCTCGCGAAGGAACAGTCTGCCGGTTCAACTATAGCGGAGGCACTTACCGGGGCATCGTGAAAGTGCGAAAGCTCGAGGTCGACGGCATCGAAGGCGCATTCAGCTCCTTCTCTGGAGCATCGGTTGCAGTGACCCAGACCAGCCGAAACGGGTGGAACGACTGGGAATTGCAAAGCAGGGATGGCTGGGTTTTGGCCGATCTTTGGCGCTCGAAAGCTTGAGCTTACAGTTGATAAAATTGTTTTGAACTCGGCGTCAGTTCACCTGAATTACCGGGACAGGTGCGTAAACCCCTAAATTGATGTCGCCAAACGTAATTCTGGCGTCAGGGAGCGGCGTTTTCCGTTGCCGGGATGCAAGGGCGATGGCCCTTGCCCGCCGGAGGCTCTTTGTTCTTCCCAGCCGGAGGCATGAAAAAAGCCCCTCCGGTTGGGGAGGGGCTGGGTTTTGGGTGGAGGTGTTTGCCGGAAATGCCGAACCCCCTCCCCCATCCCCTCCCCACCGGGGAGGGGGGTAAGTGAGGTTAGCGCCGGATCAATGCCCCGCGTGCGCTGCCAGCGCTGCCAGCAGCAGCAGGGCGACGATGTTGGTGATCTTGATCATCGGGTTGACGGCGGGGCCGGCGGTGTCCTTGTAGGGGTCGCCTACGGTGTCACCGGTGACGGCGGCCTTGTGGGCTTCGCTGCCCTTGCCGCCGTGGTTGCCGTCTTCGATGTACTTCTTGGCGTTGTCCCACGCGCCGCCGCCCGAGGTCATCGAGATGGCGACGAAGAGGCCGGAGACGATCACGCCGAGGAGCAGGGCGCCGAGGGCTGCGAAGCCGTTGGCCGGGCCTGCGACGGCGGCGATCACGAAGTACACCACGATCGGTGCGAGCACCGGCAGCAGCGACGGGATGATCATTTCCTTGATCGCGGCCTTCGTGACGAGATCGACGGTGCGCGCGTAGTCCGGCTTGACCTCGTAGGTCATGATGCCGGGGTTTTCGCGGAACTGGTCGCGCACGTCTTTCACCACGTCACCCGCGGCGCGGCCCACTGCGGTCATGCCCATGGCTCCGAAAAGGTAGGGCAGGAGCGCGCCGAGCAGGAGGCCGACGATGACGTAGGGGTTTTCGAGGCTGAAGGAGACCTGCAGGTCCGGGAAGAACTCGCGCAGGTCGGTCGTGTAGGTGGCAAAGAGCACGAGCGCGGCGAGGCCGGCCGAGCC
>CAILIO010000164.1 GCA_903834285.1 uncultured Sphingomonadales bacterium
GGCCGGCTATGATCTGGAGCTGACGCGGAGAATTGCGGATGCCGTGCCGGTGCCGGTGATCGCGAGCGGCGGTGTGGGCAATCTTGACGTCCGGCGGCAAAACCGGATTGCCTTTGCCCCCATCCGCAGCGCACAGACGGCGTTTGTCAAGAATTCCGACAGCTGCAGCGCCTATCCCCGCGCCGGAATCCCTGCCGCGCGAAGGGCCGCATGGGCCTCGGCAATCGAGTGCGTGCCGAAGTGGAAGATCGAGGCGGCTAGCACCGCGCTCGCATGGCCTTCGGTCACGCCCTCAACCAGATGGTCGAGACCGCCCACACCGCCGCTCGCGATCACCGGCACCGGCACGGCATCCGCAATTCTCCGCGTCAGCTCCAGATCATAGCCGGCCTGCGTCCCGTCCCCGTCCATCGAGGTCACGAGCAGTTCGCCCGCACCCAGCTTGGCAAGGTTCTCGGCATGGGCCAGCGCGTCGATCCCGGTGGGCCGCCGCCCGCCGTGTGTGAAAATCTCCCACTTGCCGGGCGCCACTCGCCGCGCATCGACCGAGCCGACCACGCATTGTGCGCCAAACCGCTCGGCAATATCGCGCACCAGTTCGGGCCGCGCGACGGCTGCGGAATTGACCGCCACCTTGTCCGCCCCCGCGAGCAGCAGCGCCCGCGCATCCTCGGGCGTGCGAACCCCGCCGCCCACAGTCAGCGGCATGAAGCAGACCTCCGCCGTGCGCGCGACGACATCGAGCAGCGTCCCGCGCCCCTCATGCGTCGCCGAAATATCGAGAAAACACAGCTCGTCCGCGCCCGCCTTGTCATAGGCCCGCGCCTGCTCGACCGGATCGCCCGCATCGCGCAGATCGACAAAGTTCACGCCCTTCACCACGCGCCCATCGCGCACATCAAGGCAGGGAATGACACGGACGCGGACGGTCATCGAGGCACCGACAAAGCAGCAAAAACGCCAATCAAAACGACAAGCCCAATGGCTTGGAACACTGTCCAGAACCAAAATGTGACCGGTGCATCATGGCGATCAAGAAGGTAAGGTGTAAACGCCTCACTTCGGCCAAGCCCCTGCCACCTTGGCCAAATCAAGGCGCGCCGCACCAGCACGCGGCCCTTCGTAAAATCAATGAAGCCCTGGCTAAGGCGCCAGCCCAAATAAATGACCACAAGGCCACATACTAAGCGCTGCCAAAGCATCACGCCTCAGCCATCGCAATCGCAGCTTTCAAATCCAGCCGCCCCTCGAACAGCGCCCGCCCGGTAATCACGCCCTCGATCCCGTCGGCCTCATGGATCTTCAGCATCCGAATGTCGTCGATGCCCTTCACCCCGCCGCTCGCGATCACCGGCAACCGCGTCGCACGCGCCAGATCGAGCGTCGCATCGATATTGCAGCCTTTCAGCAGTCCATCGCGCCCCACATCGGTAAAGAGGATCGAGGCCACGCCCGCATCCTCGAACCGGCGAGCCATATCGACAATCGAAACGTCGGAGACTTCCGCCCAGCCCTCGGTCGCAACCATCCCATCGCGCGCATCGACCGCCACCACGATCCCACCCGGATAGGCCTTGGCCATATCCTTCACGAACTCCGGGTCTTTCAAAGCTGCCGTGCCGATCACTACCCGGCTCACGCCCAGATCGAACCAGCCATCGACGGCAATCGGATTGCGGATGCCCCCGCCCAGCTGCACGTGCCCCGGAAACACCTTGAGGATGCCCTCGACCGCCGCGCGGTTCACCGCCTCGCCGGCAAAAGCCCCGTCGAGATCGACGACATGGAGGTACTGCGAGCCGGCTTCCGCAAACAGCATGGCCTGCGCCGCCGGATCATCGCCATAGACCGTCGCGCGGGCCATATCGCCCTCGGCCAGCCGCACGACCTGTCCGGCCTTCAAATCGATGGCTGGGAATACAATCATCGAAGAGCACCATCCATGGACCAAAGCGCAGGAAGCCCCTCCCCGTTGGGAAGGGGTTGGGGAGGGGTATCCACCGCCGGCGCCAAGGCTCGGCCGCTCACGGCTTCCACTCCAGAAATCGGCCCAGCAGCGCCAGACCATAGTCCTGGCTCTTTTCCGGGTGAAACTGCACGCCGAGCACATTGTCCTGCCCCACCGCAGCAACCAGCCCGCCGCCATGGTCGGTCATCGCCGCCACGCTCGCGCCTTCCTCGGGCACGAAGTGGTAGGAATGCAGGAAATAGGCCTCGCCCGGCACGATGAGCGGGGTGTGGTGCATCGGCTCTACATCGTTCCAGCCCATATGCGGCACCTTGATGCGCGGATCGCTTGGCTCGATCGCGCGCACTTCGCCGCCGATCCAGCCGAGCCCTTCGGTCACGCCGAACTCGATGCCGCGGTCCGCCAGCAATTGCATCCCCACGCAAATGCCCAGGAACGGCGCGCCGCCCACCAGCACACGCTCCGCCATTGCCTCGACCAGCCCCGGCACGCCGCGCAGCGCTTCGATGCACGCCTTGAATGCACCGACACCCGGCAGCACGATCCGGTCCGCCGCGCGCACCACATTGGGGTCCGCCGTCACCGCGACGCCGTCCGCCCCCGCCGCTTTCAGCGCATTGGCGACCGAGCGCAGATTTCCCGCGCCATAGTCCACCAAGGCAATGACTTCAGCCACCGAGGATGCCCTTGGTGCTCGGCACGGCATCGCCCTTGCGCGGATCGATCTCTACCGCGCTGCGCATTGCGCGGGCAAAGCCCTTGTAGATGCCTTCGATGATGTGGTGGTTGTTCGAGCCATAGAGGCATTCGATGTGCAGCGTGATCCCGGCGGCCTGGCTGATCGACTGGAACCAGTGCTCGAAGAGCTCGGTATCCATCTCGCCAAGGCGCGGCTGAGTAAACTCCGCCTTCCAGACCAGCACCGGCCGCCCCGAAATATCGAGCGCCACGCGGGCCAAGGCCTCGTCCATCGGCGAATAGGCCGTGCCGTAGCGGGTGATGCCCTTCTTGTCGCCCAAGGCCTGCGCAATCGCCTGCCCCAGCGCGATCGCGCTGTCCTCGGTCGTGTGGTGTTGGTCGACGTGCAAGTCGCCCCTCACGTGGCACTTCACGTCGATCAGCGAATGGCGGCTGAACTGCTCGATCATGTGATCGAGAAAGCCGATGCCGGTGCTGACGTCGAAAGTGCCGGTGCCGTCAAGATTCACCGAAACCTGAATATCGGTTTCGTGCGTGGTGCGGGCGATCGATCCGGTGCGCATGTCCGCCGCCTATAGGCCACTTCCGGCCAGAATCAATTGCCTGCACCTCAGAGCCCCTTGACCCGCGCGCGGCTCCAAGCCACCCTAGGGACGATGAGTGATGCACCCGACAGCTTGATACCCTACGATGAGATCGTGCAGGAAGCCCTGCGCGCGGTGGTCGGCCGCGTGCTCGGCCAAGTGGAGAGCTCGGGCGGCAACCTCCCCGGCGCGCATCATTTCTATATCACCTTCAAGACCGGCGCGCCCGGCGTGGCCATTCCGCCGCGCCTCAAGGAACGCTTCCCGGACGAAATGACCATCGTTCTCCAGAACAAGTTCTGGGATTTGAAGGTTACGCCTGAAGGTTTCAGCGTCGGCCTTTCGTTCAACCAGATCCCCTCAACGCTGGTGATCCCGTTCAGTGCGATCACCGCCTTCGTCGATCCGGCGGTCGATTTCGGCCTCCAGTTCCAGACGGCGGGCGATAGCGACGACGAGGGCGAACCGCCACATGACGCCGAGAACGATTCGCCCGATGGCGCCGAACCGACGGGCGCCGATGATGGCTCGAACGTCGTCACCGTGGATTTCGGCCGAAAGAAATGACCGGGCCCGCCGACAAGGCCCCGGAAACCCCAGCCCCCGAACCCGCCGCTGATTCTGGACCCGATCCGGTCGGCCCGGTCACGCGCGCGATCCTTGCCGGTGTTGCCATGCGCGCCGGCTCCACTTTGCTGAAGCGCAGCGTCGATCGCGGCATTCTGGGCGCTGCGCCCGAAGCGCTCAGGGTGGCCGCCAAAGCCGCGGGCGCCAAGGCCGCCCAGACCGCCGCGAAGGCCGCCAAACCCAAGCGCAGCCTCGGCGCCCGCCTGCTCACCGCCGCCGCCACGCGCATCGCCACGCGTTCGGTCCCCGGCGCCATCATCGTCGGCGGTGCGCTGCTCGCCAAGACGCTCCATAAGCGCCGCAAGAACCGCAAGACTTGACCAAGCGCCCTTGACCATCCGGCCCCCCATGCGCCAACAGCGCGCATGGTTCAGCCGACTCCCCTATCCTCCGACGCGCTCCACCGCCGCGGCCTGATGTTCATCATGTCCTCGCCTTCAGGCGCGGGCAAGACCACGATCTCACGCATGCTGCTCGAGGCCGATGACGCCATCCGCCTCTCGGTCTCGGCCACAACGCGCCCGATGCGCCCCGGCGAAGTCGACGGGAAAGACTACCACTTCGTCACGCAGCCGGAATTCGACCGCATGGTCGAGGACGAGCAGTTCCTCGAATGGGCCCACGTCTTCGGCCACAGCTACGGCACGCCCAAGGCCCAGGTGAAAGCCGGCCTGCGCGAAGGCTGCGACTTCCTCTTCGACATCGATTGGCAGGGCACGCAGCAGCTTTACCAGAAGCTCGAAACCGACGTGGTGCGCGTGTTCCTGCTGCCCCCCAGCATCGACGAACTGCGCCGCCGCCTCACCGGACGCGGCACCGACAGCACAGACGTCATCGCCGCCCGCATGGAGCGCGCCCGCGCCGAAATCAGCCACTGGGACGGCTATGACTACGTGGTGGTCAACGACGATATCGACCAGTGCTTCGACAAAGTCCGCGAAATCCTCCACGCCGAACGCATGAAGCGCGCCCGCCAGACCGGCCTGATCGGCTTCGTGCGCGAACTGATGCGGCCCTAGGCCGCCAGCAGCGCCGCCAATTGATCGAACTGCCCCGGCAGCGCCGCGGCAGAGGTCTCCAGCGCCTCGGCGCGCGCTTCCCGCGTTGGGTAGCGCTCGTGGAAGGTCAGCAGGGTCCCGCCATCCTGATCGGCGAACTTGACTGTGGTCAGCGCCCCGTCAGGGTCTTCGGCATTCGTCCAGACGATCCGGGCATCGGGCACCACTTCGGGATAGGTGCCGTGAAACGCCATCGTGTCTGTTTCGCCCAGCGCATAGACCAGCCGGTACGATCCCCCGGTGCGCAGATCGAGATCGCACTCGAGCAAGGTGATGCCGAAACCCTCCGGCGCCCACCACTGGCGGAACAGCGCCGCTTCGGACCATGCCCTGAACACCAGCGGGCGCGGAGCTGCGAAGTGCCGCGCGATCGCCAGTTCGCATTCGCCGATGCCCTGCACGGCGACTGCATCGCTGCCGGTCACGGCCGCCCCGCCCGCGCCGCAGCAACCTCGGTGACCAGCACCACGCCATTGGCAGCGCTCGACGCAACTTCAGCATCGCTGCTCGGCGCGCAGAGCATGAACAAGTGCCGGCCCTCCGGCCCGCCCAGCATGCAGGCATAGCAAGGCATACCGCCGGTCGAGACGACTTCGAGCACCGCGCCGCCCTCACCGATCCGCGCGCATTCGGGCGCGATCGGATTGGCGATCCAGACCGCGCCCTCGGCATCGAGCGCAATGCCATCGGGCACCCGCGGCATGGTATCCGCCCACATGCGTCGGCCCGAAAGCGCCCCGCCTTCGCCGATATCGAACGCCGTCAGCCGCGCGCCCAAGGTCTCGCCCACGATCAGGGTCTTGCCGTCGGGTGTGATCACCGTGCCGTTGGGAAAGCTCATGTCCGGCGCCGCGACCGAAACCGAACCATCCGCCTGCACCAGCACCAGATTGGCCTTGGGGTGATCCGCCAGCACCGCTTCCACGCCCCGCGCGCGCAGTTCATGGTCGAGATCGAAGCCGAAGTTGCCGACATAGGCCCGCCCCTCGGCATCGACCACCATGTCGTTGCAGAGATGCGCGGTCAGCGCGGCGAGATCGGCATGCAGCGCAAGCTTCCCGTCCGGCCAGCGCCGCCACACTTGCCGCTTGCGCATGGAGACAAAGAGCAGCGAGCCATCCGGCATCCACCCCAGCCCCGAAGGCTGGTCATCCAGCGTCAGCTCGATGCGGTGGTCACCCGCCATATCGACCGAGCGGATGGTGCGGCTGTAGAAATCGCTGAACCACAGCCGCCCCTCATGCCAGCGCGGCCCCTCGCCGAAGTGGAACCCATCGGCAAGCTGGTGAACGGCACGAGCCATCGACCTTACTCCCCCAGCGGGTTGATATGGTTCTCGGGGATATAGGCGTTCACGATGCCGCCATCGATCGGCAGCGGCGTGCCGATCACATAGTCGCCCGCGCGGCTCGCAAGGAAGATCGCGCCGCCCGCCATGTCTTCCAGATTGCCGATGCGCTTCAGCGGAATGCCGCGCGCCGAAGCTTCGGGATTGTTCGCGGCCGCCTTGTTCATTTCCGAGGCGAAGGCGCCCGGGCAAATCGCGTTGACGATGATGTTGTCCTTCACCAGCCGCGCCGCCATGCGCCGCGTCAGATGCACCAGCGCTGCCTTGGAAGCCTGATAGCTGTAGGTCTCCCACGGGTTGACGCGCAGGCCATCGATCGAGGCGATGTTGATCACCTTGGCCGCCTGATGGACCGCGCCTGCCTTGAGCAAGCCGTGCAACTTCTGCGTCAGGAAAAAGGGCGTCTTGACGTTGAGGTTCATCACCTTGTCCCAGCCCATCTCCGGGAAATCATCGAACTCCGCACCCCAGGCTACGCCGGCGTTGTTCACCAGGATGTCGATATGGCTCTCGCGCTGAGCAAGGTCCTCGGCAAGCGCCTCGATGCCGGCGTACGAGGAGATATCGCCCGGCAGCGCGATGCAGTTCGGCCCGAGTTCTGCAGCGGTCTCTTCCACCACCGCCGCTTTGCGCGCGGTGATGTAGACGCGCGCGCAGCCTGCCGCGATAAACCCCTCGGCGATCATCCGCCCGATCCCGCGCGAACCGCCCGTCACCACCGCAACGCGGCCTTCAAGGCTGAAAAGTTTGGCAAAATCCATCTGATTGTTCCTCAATAGCCGCTGAGCTGCGCGACGCGCTCGGCATGATAATTCGCATCGCCCATGAACTCGGTCAGCGCGCGCTCGCGCTTCATGTAGAGCCCGATGTCGTATTCATCGGTCATGCCCACGCCGCCGTGCATCTGCACGCCCTCGCGCACCGCGAGGTTGCACGCGCGCGCCGCCTTGGCCTTGGCGACCGAGACCATCAGCTCCGCCCGCTCCGACCCGCCATCGAGCAGCTGCTGCGCCTTGATGACAACGGCTTCGGCAATTTCGAGCTCGGAATAGAGGTGCGCCGCCCGGTGCTGCAGCGCCTGAAACTCGCCGATCAGCTTGCCGAACTGTTTGCGCGTCTTGAGGTAGGTCGTGGTCATCGCGAAGGCCCCGCTGCCCACGCCCGTCTGCTCCGCCGCCGCGCCGATGCGGCCTGCGCTCAGCACTTTGTTGAGCACCGCGCGCCCGCCATCGACTTCGCCGATCACCGAAGAGCCATCGAGCTCCACCCCGTCAAACCGCACATGGCTCGCCATCGCGCTGTCGACCAGCCGCACCGCAGTGTGCCCGATCCCGGCGGCATCCTTGGGCACGGCAAACAGCGTGACCCCGTCGGCATCGCTGTCGCTGCCCGAAGTGCGCGCCGCCACGATCAGCGCATCGGCAGACGTGCCATGGATCACGAAACCCTTGGCCCCCGTCAGCCGGAAGCCGTTGCCCGCGCGCTCGGCACGGCACGCGATCTTGTCGGGCCTGTGCTTCGCGCCCTCGTCGATCGCCATGGCCAGCACCGTCTCGCCCGCGATCACCCCGGGCAGCCAGCGCCCGCGCAGTTCGTCCGAGGCCTCCGAAAGCGCCGTCACGCCCATCACCGCCGTCGTCAGGAACGGCGACGGCGTCAGGTTCCGGCCAATCTCGGCCAGCACGATTCCCGCTTCGACATGCCCCATCGCCAGCCCGCCATCGGCCTCGGCGGCAAGCATGCCCGTCAGCCCCATCTCGGCGAATTGCTTCCACAGGCCGTGGCCGAAGCCGTCCTTGCAATTGGTGTCGCGCCAGTGGCGCAGCTGCTTCTTGATCCCGCCCTCATCGGCCATGAAGCCGGTGACGCTATCGGCCAGCATGGCCTGATCTTCGGTGTAATACAGCGCCATGGCGTCAGGCCCCCGGCAGTTCGAGAATGCGCTTGGCGACGACGTTGAGCATGACCTCGCTCGTGCCACCTTCGATCGAATTGGCCTTGGTGCGCAGCCACGACCGTGCCGGAGCCCCGCCGCGCGTCTCCGCGCTATCCCATTCCAGCGCCGTGCTGCCGCCTGCCGCCATCAGCAGCTCATGCCGCCGTTTGTTCAGCTCGGTCCCGGCGTATTTCATCATGTTGGGCTGCGCGGGATGCGCCTTGCCCACCTTGATCTCGTCGAGGAACTTCTCGCCCATCGCCGCGAAGGACAGCGCATCGATGTCGAACTGCGCCAGTTCCGCGCGGAGCATTGGATCGTCGAGCCCGTTGCGAGTCAGCACCTTGCCGATCGTACTCGTCTGCTCGCCGCCACCCGCGCCCGAGATCATCTCGCGCTCGTGGCCGAGGAGGTACTTCGCCACGTCCCAGCCGCGATTCAGTTGGCCGACGATCTGGCTCTTGGGCACCTCCACATTATCGAAAAACGTCTCGCAAAACGGCGATGATCCGCTGATCAGCTTGATCGGCTTCGTCGTGACACCCGGCGTCGTCATGTCGAACAACAGGAAGCTGATGCCCTGATAAGTGTTCGCCTTGTCTGTGCGCACCAGGCAGAAAATCCAGTCGGCCTTGTCGGCATAACTGGTCCAGATCTTCTGGCCGTTGACGACCCAGTGGTCACCCTTGTCCTCGCCGAATGTTTGCAGGCTCACGAGGTCAGACCCCGAACCAGGCTCTGAATAGCCCTGGCACCACCGGATTTCGCCGCGGGCCACCTGCCCCAGATAATGGACCTTCTGCTCTTCGGTGCCGAATTTCAGCAGCGCGGGCCCGAGCATCCAGATGCCGAAACTCGAAAGCGGCGGCCGCGCCCCGGCGCGCGCCATTTCCTCGCGCCAGATCTTGGCCTGCGCCGGATCCATTCCCGCGCCGCCATAGGCCACCGGCCAGTCCGGCACTGTATAGCCCTTGGCCGCGCAGACCTCCATCCACTGCTTCTGCGCTTCGCTCTTGAACACGAAATTGCGCCCGCCCCAGCAGATGTCGCCCTCGTCCTGAACGGGCCTCCGCATCTCTTCCGGGCAGTTCGCCTCGATCCACGCGCGGATTTCCGCGCGGAAGCTCTCCAGGTCCGACATCGCTTGTGTCTCCTCTCTTAATCGGAAGGTTAAGGCGACTCAGCGCGCACTGGCAAGCGCCGATTTTGGCAAGGTTTTCCGCCAATCACGACACCCATGCATGCCGTAGCGTAAAGCCGATCGGCATTGACGAGGAGCCGCTTGGGCCTAAGCTTGCGCCAAAATCAGAACATATGGAGAGGTTCCCATGCGATTCCACAACAAGACCGTCGTCATCACCGGCGCGGCATCGGGCATCGGCCGCGCCACCGCGATCCAGTTCGCCGCCGAAGGGGCAAAGGTCTACGCCGCCGATATCGATGAGGCCGGCCTCGCCCAGACCGCCGCCGAATCCAACGGCGAAGTCCACACCGTGCGCTGCGACGTCATGGTGTGCGAGGATATCAAAGCCCTGATGGACCGCGCCGCCGCCGAAACCGGCGGGATCGACGCCGTGTTCAACAACGCAGGGGCTGGCGGTGACATGGCCAGGATCGACGAGATCGAGCCCGAGGGCTGGGACCGCACGATGCACCTGCTGCTCCGCTCGGTCGCCTTCGGCATCCGCTATGCCGTGCCGCACATGATCGGCCGCCCCGGCGCTGCCATCGTCAACACCTCCTCGGTCGCCGCGGTCGGCCCGGGCTATTCGCCCAATGCCTATGCCGTCGCCAAGGCCGGCGTGCTCCACCTCACCAAGACCTCCGCCGCCGATCTCGCGCGCCACCAGATCCGCGTGAACGCCGTCCAGCCCGGCTTCATCAACACCAACATCTTCACCACTTCGCTCGAAGTGCCCGCCGAACTCGAAGCGCAGGCCAAGGGCGCCATCGCGATGATGAGCCAGGCCGCGCAGCCCGTCGCGCGCGGCGGCCAGCCAAAGGATATCGCTGATGCTGTGCTGTTCCTGTGCAGCGACGCGGCCAGCTTCGTCAACGGCACCTCGATCATCGTCGATGGCGGCCTCACCATCGGCCCGCGCCATTCGTGGGATCCCGAAGTTCCCGATCTGTTCGAAGCGCTGCGCCAGATGAAGGCCGCCGCAGAGGCAGCCGGCTGAGAAAACAGAGCGCGATCAATCTGCATGCTTGATCTGGCGGAAGGTTTAACCGACAGATTAAATTGAAAAGCAACGATGGTGGCGGAGAACCGCACCGCAGGAGAGCAAACATGGATTTCGAGCCCACCGAACGGCAGGTCTACTGGCGCAACCGCGTCCGCGATTTCATCGAGGCCAACGTCCGCCCGCGCCACAAGGATTACAAGGCCGAGCAGGCCACTGGCGACCGCTGGAAAGTTCTGCAGGTGGTTGAGGAGGAGAAGGCCCGCGCCAAGGCCGCTGGCATCTGGAACCTGTTCATGCCGCCGCAGAACTCGGGCCACCACCATGTCGATGATACCTTCGAGTTCGAAGGCCCCGGCCTGACCAACCTCGAATACGCGCTCTGCGCCGAGGAAATGGGCCGCATTTCGTGGGCGAGCGAAACGTTCAA
>CAILIO010000165.1 GCA_903834285.1 uncultured Sphingomonadales bacterium
GCGGCCAAGAGGCGATGGCCGCGAATTTGTCAAGCCGCAGACCCCGGACGGGGTCACCACCAGCGCCGGACGGACCCTGTGGTCTAGCCGTGCGCCCATACAGAAAAGCACGATGAAGATACACCCGCTGATCACCACGACCCAGGCCCTCGCCGAGCTGTGCGAGCGCCTCGCCAAGGCCGATTTCATAACGGTCGACACCGAGTTCATGCGCGAGAACACCTATTGGCCGGAACTGTGCCTGGTGCAGGTCGCCGACGACAAGGAAGCCGCCGCGATCGATCCACTCGCGCAGGGTCTCGATCTTGCCCCTCTGCTCGAACTGCTGGTCGACAATGAGGACGTGCTCAAGGTCTTCCACGCCGGCGGGCAGGATGTGGAAATCATCTACAACCTTTCCGGCAAGACCCCGCACCCGATCTTCGATACCCAGATCGCGATGATGGCGATCAGCCAATCGGAACAGATCGGCTATTCGAACCTGGTCGAAAGCTGGCTGGGCTTCACGGTCGACAAGGGCGCACGCTTCACCGATTGGTCGCGCCGCCCGCTTACCGAGCGGCAGATCGAATATGCCATCGGCGACGTGACGCATCTTTCGAAGATTTTCCCGCGCATGCTCAAGCGGCTGATCAAGACCGGGCGTGGCGAATGGCTCGATGCCGAGATGGAAAAGCTCGCTGATCCGGAGAATTACCGGTCCGATCCTCAGGCCGTCTGGCAGAAGATCCGTGCACCCAGCCGCAATCCGGCGGTGCTTGGGCGATTGAAGGCGATCGCCGCCTGGCGCGAGACCGAAGCGATGGACAAGAACATTCCGCGCGGAAGGATCATGCGCGACGAGACCCTGGCCGATGTCGCCAGTCATCCGCCGCGCGAGCAGCACGAGCTTGCCAAAGTGCGCGGGCTTTCGTCCGGGTGGAAGGACAACGATATCGGCCGCCGCCTGATGCAGGCGATTGCCGAGGCAAAGCCGCTCACCGATGCCGAGCTGCCCCCCCGCGCGCCGCGCGGCGCGCCGCTGGGCAAGGAAGGCGCGCTGGTTGCGGATCTGCTCAAGCTGCTGCTCAAGATCCGCAGTCGCGAGATCGATATCGCAGCCCGATTGCTCGCCCGCAGCGACGATCTCGAAGCGCTCGCCGCCGGCCAGCGCAAGGGCTTGCCGATCCTCGAAGGCTGGCGGTTCGAACAGTTCGGCCGCGATGCGCTCGAACTGGTCGAGGGCAAGCTCGCCTTCGCGGTAGTCAAGGGCAAGCTGAAGATGGCGCATATCGATGCGATTGGCGGCGGCAATGATGACGAGCCCGAGTCCGACGCAGGCGAGGACGCGATCCTGCTAACCTCCGATGATGGCGACGGAATGGGTGGCGACGGGCGCAACTGGGACGACGACCAGGCCGAAGCGCCCGGGGCCGACTGAAAGCTTTCGCCGCATGACCACCTACCTCCCGACCCTCAAGCAGCTGCAATACCTCGTCGCTCTGCACGAACATGGCCACTTCGGCCGGGCGGCGGAGGCGTGCTTCGTCTCGCAGTCGACGCTTTCGGCAGGCCTGCGCGAGCTTGAGACGCTGCTGGGCGTGACACTGGTCGAGCGCACGCGGCGTGTGGTGCGCTTCACGGCGCTGGGCGATCAGGTCGTGGCCAAGGCGCACCGGCTGTTACGCGAGGGCGAGGAGCTTTCGGCGCTTGTTCAGGCGCATGGTGCGCCGCTGTCCGGTGAGCTGCGTATGAGCGTTATCCCGACGATCGCGCCGTTCCTCCTGCCGCGCATCCTGCCGCGCCTGCGCAGCGAGCGCCCGCAATTGAAGTTGTTCCTGCGGGAAGAGCCAAGCGCGGCGGCGGTCGAATCGCTGCATCACGGCCGCGCGGACTGCGTGCTGCTCGCCCTTCCATTCGCGACCGGGGAGGTCGAGGCCACGCACTTGTTCCACGACCGCCTGCTGGTTGCCTTCCCCAAGGACGACCCGCGCGATCCCCCACTAAGCATCGCGCCCGCGCTGATCGACGAGGCCCGCCTGCTGCTGCTTGAAGACGGGCATTGTTTGAAGGACCAAGTGCTCGCCGCGTGCAACCGCCCCGAACTGCGCGCGAGCGCGAGCGTGATCGGCACCAGCCTGCACACGCTGGTGCAAATGGTCGACAATGGCCTGGGGCTGACGATGCTGCCCGAAATGGCGGTGAATGCTGGGATACTGCAAGGCACCCAGATCGTCGTCCGCCC
>CAILIO010000166.1 GCA_903834285.1 uncultured Sphingomonadales bacterium
ACGACTGCGGCAGCAAGACCGGGTTTGTCGAGGCGACGCTATCGCTCGCGCTGGAACGGCCGGACATGGCAGACGATGTCCGCGCGATCATGCAGCGCTTGTTGGCGCAATAACGCGCTGGATCAGGACGCATTCCACCGCAATGGCAGGCGCTTGAGCCCGCCGACAAACGTGGACTTGGCGCGGGCCGGTTCGCCCGCCAGTTCCACGGTGTCGAGCCGGTCGAGCAGCACTTCGAACAGGATACGCATCTCAAGCCGCGCCAGATGGAGGCCGAGGCACTGGTGGGCACCCGCCCCGAAAGCGAGGTGGCGATTGCCCTCGCGCGCCGCATCGAACCGGCGTGGATCTGTGAACTGCGCGGGATCGTGATTGGCCGCGACATAATTGAGCATCAACCAATCGTCCTTGGCGATCTTCTGTCCGCCAAGCTCGGTGTCCGCCGCCGCCGTGCGCATGAAGTGCTGCACCGGCGTGGTCCAGCGAATGGCCTCCTCGACGATGCCTGCCAGCAGGTTGCGGTCCGACTTGACCCGGGCGAACTGTTCGGGATCACGGGCCAGCGCCAGCATTGCGCCGGCGGTCGAGGCGCTGGTCGTGTCGTGGCCTGCGCTTGCGGTGATGATGTAATAGCCTGCCGTGAACACGTCATCGAGTGGTGCCCCGTCAATCGTGCCATTGGCGATGACCGTGGCGACATCGTCGGTCGGGTTCTTGCGGCGCTCGGCGGCGAGAGCGGCGAAATAGGCCTCGAAGTCCTTCACCGCGCCGGCTACGATCTGGGTAATCATTTCGGGCGGCAGGTCTTTGATGCCCGACTGGTTGAGCTCCTCGTCCTGCCCGCCGAACATCTGCTGCGTGAGCACGAGCATGCGCTGCTCATCTGCCTCGGGCACGCCGAGGATCTGCATGACGACGTGGAGCGGGTAGGGAGAGGAGACCAGCTTGGTGAAATCACCTTCGCCATCTGCGGCCAGCATGCGATCAACCGTGGCCTCTGCGATCTTGCGCGTGCGCTCCTCGATGGTGCGCAGGTTCTTGGGCATGAACCAGTCCTGCGTCAGCCGCCGCAATTTGGGGTGCAGCGGCGCATCGAGCTGGACGAGCGACTGCACGAGATGTGGGCTGCCCCCGGTGATCGCGCGGGCCAGTGCATCGGTGCTGCGCAGGGTGAACACGGTTGGCTTGGGGTGGTTCAGGAAGTTCGCGTTGTCCTTGCTGACGGTCATGACCTCGTCGAACCCGCTGACCAGCCAGAACGGCTCGTGCAGATCAGCCGAAGAGATCACGCGCCCCACCTGCAGCCCTTCCTCGCGCAGTGTATCGAACTGGTCGAGCAGCGGATCCCACGCGGCATAGGCGGCTGGATCAATCACGGCGCGGCCGATTGCCTCGGGAACGACGTTTTCGGTGGTACTGGCCATTATGAGGTCCTCGATCTGATCAGATAGCCGCAGCCGCCGCAGCCTTGTATTCATCGCGTAGCAGACGCTTGAACAGCTTGCCGGTGGGCTCGCGCGGCAGTTCGGCGCGGAAGTCGATCTGGCGAGGGAGCTTCACTCGGCTGAGCTGGGGGGCGAGCCAGGTGGTGAGTTCTTCGGCGAGGGCCGGGCCGGCTTCACCAAAATCGTGCGGTTGAACGACGGCAACCACCCGTTCCCCCATGTCCGGATCAGGGGCGCCAATCACGGCGACGTCGGCCACCTTCGGATGCGTTATCAGGAGATTTTCGATCTCCTGCGGATAGATGTTCACCCCGCCCGAAATGATCATGAAGCTCTTGCGATCGGTAAGGAAAAGATAGCCGTCCTCATCCTCCCAGCCCACGTCGCCGAGGCTGGTCCAGCCATGCTTGTTGGTGGCATCACGCGTCTTGTCTGGATCGTTGTGGTAGGCGAAGGGATTGCCCCCCTCGAAAAAGACCTGGCCTTCGGTGCCGCGCGGCACTTCATCGCCGCTTTCGTCGCAGATGCGGATCGTGCCGAGCAGCGCGCGACCGACCGAGCCGGGGCGCTCCAGCCATTCGGGGCTGGAAATGAAGGTGAAGCCATTTCCTTCGGTGCCGGCATAATACTCGTTGAGCACCGGGCCCCACCATTTGATCATCGCGCGCTTGACCGGTACGGGACAGGGCGCAGCCGCATGGATTGCCCCGCGAAGGGACGAAAGATCGTAACGCGTGCGGATTTCCTCCGGCAGCTTGAGCATGCGGACGAAGTGAGTGGGCACCCACTGGCTGTCGGTCACCTTGTAGCGTTCAATCGCTTCCAGCGCTTTTTCGGCCTCAAACTTTTCCATACAGATCACTGTGCCGCCGAAGCGGTGGATGGTCATCGACCAGCGCAGCGGGGCGGCATGGTAGAGCGGCGCGGGGGAGAGGTAGACCGCATCGGGGCGAATGCCAAAGGGGCCGCCCGCCAGCATGATGAGCGAATTGGCGCCGCCGATGGCGGGATCTTCGGGCAGCGGCACCCGCACGCCTTTGGGTTTGCCCGTAGTGCCGGAGGAATAGAGCATGTCGCAGCCCGCGCGTTCGTCGGCGATGGGCTCCACCGGCATGGCATTGAGCGCGGCGGTGAGATCATGATCGCCGCTTCCACCGAGGCGAAGCTGCGCGACTTCGGGCGCCAGTGCGGCGACCGCCTCTAGCAGCGGGGTAAGCGCACCAGAACCGACCAACAGCTTGGCGCCGCTGTCGCGCGCGATGTAGGCGACTTCGGGCGGAGTGAGGCGCGAGGAAATCGCGACGTAGACAATCCCGGCCCGCTGCGCACCCCAGCACAGCGAATAGAAGGCGGGGTGGTTTTCGAAGCAGAGCGCAATGGTGTCTCCAATGCCGATCCCGCGCGAGCGCAGCAGTTGGGCAAAGCGGTTGCTCTGCGCTTCAAGTTCGCCATAAGTCACGACCTCGCCGCTGCCGGACATGATCACCGCCGGCTTTTCGGGATTGGTCCGCGCGTGGAAACTCGGGTGGTATTGCATGCGCATCCTCTCAGGATCGGCGGCTCGCTCAGGCCGCGTTCACCAAGAGTTTAACCGTTCGATTAAGGCGTGCAACGGGATTCGTTAGCCGGCAGCATTTCCTGATCGCGCGCGGACGCCAAAAAAGAAGAAGGCGACGTTTCCGCCGCCTTCTTCCCATCCTCTCCAAGATGACTTTTCGTCGCGGCGATCAGCGCGCCAGCGGGGCGGGCGCATCGCTCTGCGCCAGAACAGTGCCGGTCGCTACGCCAGGGGCAACCGTCTGCATGTAGGGAATGGGGTTCACGGCTTCGCCACCGATGCGCACTTCGTAGTGCAGGTGCGAGCCGGTCGAGCGGCCTGTCGAGCCGACATAGCCGATCACGTCACCCTTGTGGACGCGCTGGCCTTCGGCAACCGCGATGCGCGACATGTGACCGTAGCGGGTTTCCATGCCGCCGCCGTGCTCAAGCTCGACGAACAGGCCGTAGCCGCCAAACCAGTCAGCCTTGCCGACGAGGCCATCCGCCGAAGCGTGGATCGGGGTGCCGGTGGTTGCGGGAAGATCGATACCCTTGTGCGCGCGCAGGCCGCCCAGAACGGGGTGGACGCGCATGCCAAAGCCGCTGCTCATGGCGCGGTTCGACGAAACAGGAACGAGCGAGGGGATCGAAACGCCGCCGGTGCGCTGGGCAGGGGCAAGGGTACCAAGCGAAGCACCCGTTTCGAGGGCCTTCCAGCTTGCGAAGAGCTTGTGAAATTCGTCATCTGCCGGGGTAGCAGTGGTGCCGTTGCGGGCAGCCTCAGCTGCGCGAAGGGGTGCAGCAATGTCGGCCGACGCGGCGCTGTTCGCCATCGCGGGGGCCGAGAAGAAACAGGCAGCAGCTCCGAGTGAGCCCAGCACCAGTTTCAAAATCTTATTGTTATGCATTACGACCCGCTAACCCTTATCCGCCCGAACCTTGCAGCATCACGTGCGCTGCTTGAAGGTCCGGATTGACCCAGTCGGTTCCCGCCAACAACCTGCCGGATCATCCCGGCCTGCCTGACACGTCCCGTGAGGACTGAGCGGAAACCCCTCCCGCTGCCTCGATGGCAACGGGTTAGGAGGAAGTGTCTTAATCAAACAACCCCTGTCATCAATTCGTACGATAAACCGGCAGCACGACGCGCCGAGTCGTTGAACGGTGGCTTAACAGCCCCTCGAAAGTGCCGCGCAACAAGCGCTTTCCAGAACATTGGCGGCGATTCACCGCGCTCTTCGCACAGTTTCACGAAGTGCGTCGTGCCGTAGCGGACATGCCGAATCTCGTCGGTGAGGATGCGTTCGAGGATCCGCGCCGACCGATGATCGCCAGCTGCCGCAAAGCGCTCGATGGTGATCGGCGTGACGTCGAGGCCACGCGCTTCGAGCACCATCGGGACGACGGCAAGGCGGGCCGCAAGATCGTGCGCAGTCTCTCGCGCCGCGTCCCACAGCCCATCATGCGCCGGCAGAGCGCCATAGTCCGAGTCTAGCGTGCGCAGCCGGCGGGCGAGCAGCGAAAAGTGCATCGCTTCGTCCGCGGCGACATCGAGCCAGTCGCTGACGAACTGCGGCCCGCGCTGCCCGCCGAACCGGCCAGCTGCATCGAGCGCGAGATCGATCGCGACGAATTCGATATGCGCCAGCGCATGGAGCAGCGCGAGCCGTCCGCGTTCGGAGCCGCCCCGCCCGCGCTTGGGCATGGCCTTGGGCCGGAGCAGCTCCGGCCGGGACGGACGCGCAGGCTCATCGGGCATGGCTTCGTCGAACACGAAGGCCAACTTTCCCGCCGCCCAGTCACGCCGCACCGCACGCGTGGCCATGGCCTTGGCCGCGGGATCGGCAGTGAGCATAGCTCCCCGGATCGCTGCGGCAACACTTTGCCCTGTCATACTGCCAGCGCTCACAGCGCCTTGGCGGCGGCGAGCACGTCTTCGGCGTGACCCTTGACCTTCACCTTGGGCCAGACTTGCGCGATCACGCCGTCTGCGCCGACGAGATAGGTCGTGCGCTCCATGCCCATGTAGGTGCGGCCATACATCGACTTCTCGGTCCAGATGCCGAGCGCGTCTGACAGGCCGCCTTCTTCCGCATCGGTTGCGAGCGGCGCGGCGAGGCCGTGCTTCTCGATGAACTTGAGGTGCTTCTTGGGCGGATCCTTGCTCACGCCGAGCAGAGCCGTGCCGGCGGCCGCGAACTCTGCCGCAAGCGCCGAGAAGTCCTTGTTCTCGGTGGTGCAGCCGGGGGTGTCATCCTTGGGATAGAAGAACAGCGCCAGCTTGCGGCCGAGAAAATCGGACGGCTTCACGGTGTCGCCATCGGGGGTGGTCATGGCAATATCAGGCAGTTTGCTGCCCGCTCCGATCGTCTCGCTCATTCACAGATCTCCAGTTCATCGCCAAAAACAGTGCGCCAGCAGGCTGCGATCGCGCGGCGGGCCGCCAGCACGGCTGTCAGCAGATTTGGCCAATCGGCAAGGCCGCACGCATGAGCGACGATAGCGCGGCTCGCCTCGGGCGGATAGCGTCCGTCGGGGGCAACGAGGCGCACGACAATAAGCAGGCGCGCCAGCAAGTCGTGCGCGGCGCGCAACGTCGGCGCTAGCAGGCCAACGCTGGTGAGGCTCTCCACCGCACGGCCGAGATCAGGATCAAGCGCAGTGCGCTCGCGCAATTGCAGATAGTGGACAAGGAACTCCAGGTCGACGAGCCCGCCGCGCGCGAGCTTTACGTCCAATGGCCCGGCTGGCGGTTTGTGCTGCGCCATTTCCGCGCGCATCGAGAGCACATCGATGCGCAGTTTTTGCGGATCGCGCGGGCGATGCAGAACATCATCGATGATGGCGGAAAGTGCGGCGCAATCCGCAGCTGTGCCGAACAAGGGCCGCGCCCGGCACAGCGCCATGTGCTCCCAGGTCCAGGCATCCTCGCGCTGATAGCGGGCAAAGCTTTCGAGGCTCACCGCGATCGGTCCTTGCACGCCGCTCGGGCGCAGGCGGACATCGACTTCGTAGAGCGCGCCGGCGGCGGTCGGCGCGGATAGCGCGGCGATAACCCGCTGGGTGAGGCGATTGTAGTAAAGCGTGCTGCCGAGCGGGCGAACCCCATCTGATTCGCCAGTATGATCGCCGCTGAACAGGAACACGACGTCGAGGTCCGAGGCATGGGTCAGCGCCGCGCCGCCCAGTCTGCCGAGTCCGAGGATGACGAGCTCGCTCCCGGCGATCTGGCCATGCGGGCGGATAAATTCGCTGCGTGCCGCTTCGGCGAGCACGAGGATCGCCGCCTCGGCAATCCGCGACAGCGCCGCCGCAACATCAAGCGGATCGCGCCAGGCTTCGTTTGTCTGGCTTTCGATCAATTGCACGCCGAGCGCAAAGCGCCATTCGCCGACCTTGCGGCGGACCGCATCGAGCAGGCACTGGTAATCATCGCCCGCCTCGCAGCGGCGGAACTCGGCAGCGAGGCTTTCGACACTGCCGGGCAGATCGAAGGCGCTGCGGTCGATCAGTGTGTCGAGCAGGTCCGACCTGCGGGCGAGTTCGTCGGCCAGCGTGGGTGCGTGGGCCAGCACGCGCATGACGACGCCGAGCAGCGCGGGGCGCGCTTCGAGCAACTGGAAGATGTTGATCGCGCTGGGCAGCCCGGCGAGCAGGCCCTCCCAGCGCAGTAGCGCCCGCTCCGGATCGGGCGCTGCGGCGAGCGCGCCGAGCAGCGTATCGCGAAGGCGTGCAAAGGCGGCATGAGCTTCGGCGCTGCGCAGCGCGCGGTACTGGCCGTTCTCCCAGCTCTCGATCCGCGCAGCGAGCACTCCGGAATCGGCAAAGCCGAGCGCCTTCAATTCCTGCTCCAGCGGGCGTGCGGTCACGGGGACGGCGCCGGTGGGAGCGTAAGTTGCGAT
>CAILIO010000167.1 GCA_903834285.1 uncultured Sphingomonadales bacterium
AGTAACCAAGTCCCGCTCGGCCTGAGCCTGTCGCGGGGCGCTGGCGCGGCGGTTATCTCACTATCTTCGTCATTGCGAGCGCAGCGAAGCAATCCAGAGCGTCACGCCCATCGGCTCTGGATTGCTTCGCTGCGCTCGCAATGACGAAGGAACGGGGGGCTTATTCCCCTTCCGTAAGACCCCGCATCCGTGAGCGCGCTTCGCTTCGCGATCCTGTCGCTGGCACCACGCCGCTGACCTTGCCGAGGCCGAAGGGCACCATGTTGCCGTAGATCGTCTCGCTGCCGTGTTCGGGCACCACATAAGTCTCGTGGAAAATGCCGACGGTGCCGTCGTTCCCGATGGCCTTGTTGAACGCGGTCCATGCGGGCCAGTGCTTGCGTTCGCGGGCGCGGGCATAGGCTTCGAGGGCATCGAAGTCGCGCCAGTATTGCAGGAGCACCACGGTGCGCGCGCTGCGCAGGAGAAATTCGTGGCCGAGAAAGCCGCTCTCCGGATCGCGGGCGACTTCCTCGATCATCGGGCCCATCGCCTGGAACACCGGCCACCATTTGCCGATCTTGCGGAAGTGATTGATCCGCATGCCGATCACGAAGACGACTAGCGGTCCCTGATGGGCGGCGGTCATCCGGCCTGGGGTCACGGTGCTCATGGGCGGGAGGTTCTCATATGCGCCGAGCCTGTCAATCCCCGGCGAGTTGGGGCAGGGGGCTTCGACAATCGCCGCAAGAGAGCCTAATCAGGACCCATGGTCGATTCCACCGACATGTTTGGCGCGCCTATCGAGGATGAGCCCGAGGACGACGGTCCCTCGGCCGATGAGCTCGAGGCGGCAGGGCAGGCCTCGATATTCGGCGATCCGGCGCCTGCCGTTCGCGAGGAGCGAGCGCCGCCGCCAGTCGCGGCGCCCGCACCCGCACCTGCGCCTTCCGGGCAGCCCTACCGCGTGTTGGCACGCAAGTACCGACCGCAGACCTTTGCCGAGCTGATCGGGCAGGACGCGATGGTCCAGACACTGGGCAACGCGATCCGCCGCGGGCGGCTGGCGCATGCTTTCCTGATGACCGGCGTGCGCGGGGTAGGCAAGACATCGACTGCGCGTCTCATCGCCAAGGCCTTGAACTGCATCGGTCCGGACAGGCAGGGCGGCCCGACGATCGATCCCTGCGGCGTGTGCGAGCCTTGCGTCGCGATTGCCGAAGGGCGGCATATCGACGTGATCGAGATGGACGCGGCGAGCCACACCGGCGTCGACGACGTGCGCGAGATCATCGAGGCGGTGCGCTATGCGGCGGTGTCCGCGCGCTACAAGATCTACATCATCGACGAAGTCCACATGCTCAGCCGCAACGCGTTCAACGCGCTGCTCAAGACGCTGGAGGAGCCGCCGGCGCATGTGAAGTTCCTTTTTGCGACGACCGAAGTCGACAAGCTGCCGGTGACAGTGCTCTCGCGCTGCCAGCGGTTTGATTTGCGCCGGATACAGACCCCTGTGCTCGCTGCGCATTTCGGCAAGGTCTGCGAGGCGGAAAGTGTCGCCGCCGAAGACGAGGCGCTGGCGATGATCGCGGCGGCGGCGGAAGGCTCGGTGCGCGACGGGCTTTCGATCCTCGATCAGGCGATCAGCCATGCCGATATGGCCAGTGACGGGGACTCTGGAGGCGCGGTCACCGCCGAGCAGGTCCGCGAGATGCTGGGGCTGGCCGACAAGACCATGCAGCGCCGCCTGTTTGCCGCCGTGATCGGCGGCAAGGGCGACAGCGTGCTCGAGGAAGTCGCGAGCCAGTATGCGCTGGGGATCGAGCCCGCCGCGATGATGCGTGCGCAGCTTGATCTCGTGCACAAGATTACCGTGGCGCAGATTACGGGTACGGCGGACGCGCGTTCGGCCGAGGAGCGCGAGGCGTTGGAGGGCTGGGCGAAGAAGCTCGGCGCTGGCCCGCTGCACCGCCTGTGGCAATTGCTGCTGAAGGGTTATGACGAAGTTCGCGGCGCGCCCGATCCGCTGGTGGCGGCGCAGATGGCGCTGCTGCGCGTCATGCATGCGGCGGAGCTGCCGGACCCGGGCGGCCTGATCAAGCAACTCGAAGCCTTTGCGGCGAACCCGCCGGCGATGCAGACGGCACCGCCCGGCGCCAGCACTGGCGCCGCACCGGTCGCCGCTGCACCGCCGAGCCCGGAGGCTGTTGCGGCACAGATCTTGGGGCATTGGGCGCAGCTGGTCGAGCAGGTAGAGCAGATTTCGCCGCTGATCGGTTCGGCGATGCGGCTTTCGGTCCGGGTGATTTCCTTGACGCCGGGGCATCTTGTCTATGCGCTCGCGCCGGGCATTGCGGGTGATCCCACCACGGACATGCGGCGCGGCCTGGAAGGCACGACGGGCGATGACTGGCGCGTCGAGCGCAGCACGGACCTTGCCAATGCCATGCCCAGCCTTGAGGAAGCGCGCGCGGCTGAGGCGGCGCGCGAGGAAGCTGCGCTGCGCGAAGACCCTTTGGTGCGCGCAGCCTTTGCCGCGTTTCCGGGGGCTGAAATGATCGATGAAAGCGCTATATCGGCGCCGACACGCAAACCTTGGAGCAAACGCGCATGAAGTCGATGGAAGAGATGATCCAGGCCGCGCAGGCCGCCGCCCAGACCATCCAGAAGCAGATGGAAGACGCGCAAGGGAAGCTCGACCAGATCGAGGTTGAAGGCGTGGCCGGTGGCGGGCTCGTGAAGGTAAAGGCTTCTGCCAAGGGCCGCGTGATCGGCGTCGCAATCGACGACAGCCTGATGGAAAAGTCCGAGAAGGGCATTCTCGAAGACCTGATCGCTGCCGCGTTCAACGATTGCCGCCAGCGGGCGGATGCTGCTGCCGCCGAGGAAATGCAGAAAGTGCAGATGGCGGCAGGAATTCCGCCAGGCTTCAAGCTGCCGTTCTGAGCGGGCGCTTCGGCGCACCTTTCGCGCGCGGCGCTCTGGCGCGCGGGGGTCACAGACACTATATAAAAATGTCACAAAATTTTAACGGGCCGTCGGCTGTCTGCCGGCTCGCCCCATGAAGGTCGTTTCCCCCTGAGCGCATTTGTCCTGCTTGCTGCTGCTGCGATGGCCAGCGCCCCGCCTGCCGACGCTGATCCGGCGGCTTCCGCTGCTGCCGCGGCGCCCGCTCCCTCCGTTGTGGCCCCGCCTGTTGCGGCCCCGCCTGAGGCCCCGGCTGCCAAACCTGCTGCTGCCGCGTCGGATCAGCTGCCCCCGCTGCCGGGCGAGATCGTCGTGTCAGGCTCGCAAAAGGCGCCGCCGGGAGATCCGCTCGCCCGCGCGAACGAGAAGAGCTATGAAGTCCTGCAGGCCGTCGATGACAAGTTCGTCGGCCCGGTGGCGAGCGGGTATGAAAAGGGCG
>CAILIO010000168.1 GCA_903834285.1 uncultured Sphingomonadales bacterium
CGATCTGCCGGTGGCGGTCAGTGCCGGGACGCTCGAACAGGCGGGCAATTATCTGACTGCGCGCATGGCTGGGCGCACCTTGGCCGATGCCCTGCAGGCGATCCGCGCTGAAATCGCTGGCGGGCGCTCGGCGCTCGATGCGGCGAGCGCGGCGCTGGTCGAGCGGGGACTGGCGGTGTGGAGCCGCGATGCTGCGCAGCGGCCGGTGCTGGTGGTGCGCGGGCAGGCCAATCTGCTCGACGAGGCGGCGCTTGGCGATATCGAGCGGGTACGGCAGCTGCTTGACGAACTGGAAAGCGCCGAGGCGATCGCGGGCGTTCTCGATGCCGCGCGCGAGGCGGACAGCGCGCGGATCTTCATCGGCAGCGAGAACCGGCTGTTCTCGCTTTCGGGCTCTTCGGTGATTGCCGCGCCCTGGCGCGACGGGGAGGGGCGCGTGGTCGGCGTTGTTGGCGTTATCGGGCCGACGCGGTTGAATTATGCGCGGGTTGTCCCCATGGTTGATTTCACGGCTCAATCTCTGAGCAGGATCATCACGCAGGACGGATTTACGCGAAAATGACAGAGAACGACACGCGCCCGCAGGACCCCGAAGTGGCTGCTGAGCTGGAGGGCGTTCCTTCCGAACTGACCGAAGGCGGCGATGTGCAGGCCGAACTGCTGGAGGCGCTGAAGGGCGATCTCGAGGCGGCGAAGCAGGATGTGCTCTATGCCAAGGCAGAGACGCAGAACGTGCGCCGCCGCATGGAAAAGGAAATGGCGGACGCGCGCAGCTATGCCGCGACCGCCTTTGCCCGTGACATCCTTTCGGTTGCCGACAACCTTTCGCGGGCGCTCGAATCGATCCCCGGCGAGCTGCGCGCAGACGACAAGATGAAGAACCTTGTCGCCGGGCTCGAGGCCACCGGGCGGGAGATCGAGAAGGTGTTCGCCAGCCACGGCATCAACCGGATTGCCGCCAAGGGCCTGCCGCTCGATCCGCACCAGCATCAGGCGATGCTGGAAATCCCTTCCGCCGATGTGGAGCCGGGCATCGTGCTGCAGGAACTGCAGGCCGGCTACATGATCAAGGACCGCCTGCTGCGCGCAGCGATGGTAGCCGTGGCCAAGAAGCCGGATTGAATCCTAGGGGCGGCGATCGCGCCCCCCAATTCGTCTTTGCGAGCGTAGCGAAGCAATCCAGAGCGGCCAGTCACAACCGCTCTGGATTGCTTCGTCGCTGCGCTCCTCGCAATGACGATACGAAGTGGGACGTGATGATAGTTGGACCGACTGGCGCCTATCCCAGCAGCGCCACCACTTCGTCCGTGTCGTAGAGATCGGCGAACACGAACGCCATATTGTGCAGCGTCGCGGCGTGTTCGGCGTCGGTGAGGGCTGCATTGGCGTCGGCTACCATCAGGACGCTGTAGTTGAACTGCATCGCATCGCGCGCGGTGCTTTCGCAGCAGCAGTTGGTGAGCGTGCCGGTGATGAGGACGGTGTCGATGCCGCGTGCTTTCAGCACTGCGTCGAGATCGCTGGTCCCGGGGGTGAAGCCGCTGAAGCGGTGCTTGTCGACGACGACATCACCGGACTGGACATCGAGCGTGGGCCAGAAATCGTGATAGTGCGCGCCAGGCGTGAAAGCGGCGCGGTGCGCGGCGGCGCCGGTGCCGAGGCGGCGGACGAAGACCGACCAGCTGGCCGCATCGGGCGTGGTGAAGCGCAGGAACACGTTGAGCCCGCCGCCTGCGCGCACCGCGGCGCTGATGCGGTTCACGTTGGCAACGATCCCCCGCGCGGCCGGGACCTCTACCGGTGAACCCTCTTCCAGAAAGCCGTTCTGCATGTCGACGCAGATATGCGCGACGCGCGCGCGGTCGATATCGTCGAACATGTTGCGCACGCCCCCGCGCGCGGCAGCGACAGCATCGAGAATGGCGTGGGTATCGACGGCGTGGGGCATCGGGGCGGTCCTTTTCCTGAGCTCGCAGAGTGCCACGAACGCGCGCAGTTGCACCAGAGGGCAGTACGGAACCTTCCGCGTAGCGGAACCGGGAGACGGGCCGAACGTTTGTGTGATGGCGGGAGACGCGCACCGGGGGCCTCAAGGAGACTTAACGATGAAACGCAAAATCATGCTCCCCCTCATCGCCGTGGCGGCGCTGTCGCTGGCCGGCTGTGCCCGCAATTACGGGGGTGAGGGCGCGCTGGCAGGAGCTGCGGGCGGAGCGCTGATCGGCGGCGTCACGGGCGGCGATGTCGGCACCGGCGCGGTGATTGGCGCGGCAGCCGGTGCGATCGGCGGTTCGCTGATCAAAAAGCACGGCCGCTGCTATCGCCGCGACCGTAACGGTTACGAGCACCAGGTCCGCTGCTGACAGGCATCTACGCGTTCCCGGTCAGGCGGACCTGATCGGGAACGGCAGCACGGATTGCAGCGCGGCGAGCGGCGGCGCGGCCGCGAGCGGCGTCCCCTTTGCTGCCAAGAAGGCGTGAGCGACGAGCTCGGCCTGCTGCTCGATGCCATAGGACGCGAAGCGCCGCGCTGGATCGAAGCGATAGGCGTAGCGGCAGAACGGATGACGCATCAGCGGCAGATAGAACCGCCCGCGCTGCTGTGCCTGCCAGACATGCACCAGTTCATGAATGAGCAGCGCCTGCAGACCGAGCGGCGCACTGGCAAAGTCGTCGCTGTAATGCGGGCTCGCCGCGTGGAAATGCACGTGCCCCATCGGTGCCATCACCGTACCCTGCGGCTGAAACGGGAAGAACCGGCGGCGGCGGATCCGCACGGGGGCAAGATCGAGCGCGCCGCCAAAAACGCCTTCTGCGAGAGCCTGTTCGCCCGGTGTGAGCGGACGTTCGCCGCCGGGCGGAATGCCATGCGCGATCACATGTGGTCCATCACGCCTTCCATGGCGCCGATTTCCTCGACTTTCGCGAAGGCACTGACCTTGTCGCCATTGGCAAGCGTGAAGGTGACCTCGACATCCTTGCCCGGCTTCACCGTGCTGGCGAGATTGAACAGCATGACATGAAAGCCGCCGGCCTTGAATTCGGCGGGCTGGTCCTCGCTGAAGGTCACCGAGGTGACCGGCTCCATCGACGAGACGCCGTTCACCGTCTTGGTTTCGTGCATCTCAGCGCGGCCGGCG
>CAILIO010000169.1 GCA_903834285.1 uncultured Sphingomonadales bacterium
CGAGAGAAGCCCCCCCTCCTCCAGCACGCCCTTATAGAACCAGTCGGACAGGGTGATGCGGACGCCCTGGCTGCGGTTGGTTTCTTCGTTCACAAGGCCGGTCCAGCTATCGATCCAAGAGAACTGGTTGTCCTTTTTGGAGCCTTTGGGCGGGCGGATATTGGTGCGGATGGTGGTGGACTGGAGGCGTCCGAGCGCCTCGGTGAAAAGCTGGTATTCGCGGCCTCCGGGACGGCGGCCGACGGTGGTGAGGATGTCATAGGGCTGCACATGCAGCTCGCGGGGAATGTCGTTGATCCCCTTCTTCTTCATCGAATTGAGGTAGGACGCGGCCCAGATCAGGATATCGGCATCCCAGATCGTCGCCATGCCGAATTCGGGGTTCGGATAGACGTTGACGAAGAGTTTGCCGTCGGGGCTGACATACTCGATCGGCTTCAGGCGCTTGCGCTTGGAGAGGGAGAAAAACGGCCGCTCCATCGTCTCGCGCTGATCGCGCAGCGGCAGGTCCGAGATATACGGCAGGAACAGGTCGAACTGCGCGTTGATGTATTCGGTCTTGGTCACGCGGCGTTCCCCTGCCCTGCCCGCTTATGCGATGCTTGGCTTGTGGTATTTTCCAAACAGGTCGTTGATCCCCTCACGGAACAGCTCCTGGACGCTGATATCGCGGTCGAGCGCCATTTGCTTGATCTGCTTTGCGGCCTCGGGGTCGAAATAGACGGTGAAGGCCTTCTTGCCGACGCGCGTGGGCGCTTTGGCAGGAGCCGCCTCGGCGGTCTTCGTCGCGGCGGGTGCCGCCACGGCTGCGGCCGGTTGCGGCGAGCGGTCGAAGGTCTGGAGCGCGGATGCGAGACTGGGTTTCTTGCTCATGCGGGAACGGCCCTCTTTCCACCTTTGCCAGCAATCCTGCTGGCATGCTTGTTTGCCATCATGCCAGCAAGCTGGCATGAATACAAGGTCAGAGCGCGGATTTCCTCGGCGGCGGCTCCGCTCGGCTCGTATTCGATCACGGTCTGGCCTGCGGTCAGCGAGTGAATGAAGGCGGCGCGTTGCGTGATCCGGACCGGAGCGACGGGCAAGCCATAGGAGGCTATCGCCTTCTCCGCGTCGTCGGCGAGACTGCCGCGCGGCTGTGCGCTGTTGAGAACGATGACGGCGTTTTTCTTGGCGAGCTGCGCCAGGTCAACCGAACTGGCGATGGCGCGAAGGTCGAGGATGGCCGGACGGCACGGAATGAGGATCAGGTCGGCAGCGCGAGCCGCTGCGAGCGCTGCGGTCTCTGAATGAGGCGCTGTATCGATGATGCAAAGATCGGCCCCGTGGTCGCTCGCGGTCGCGAGCACCTCGGACAGTCGCGCGGCCTGGGCGGAAATCACGACGGGCGCTTCGCGCTGTCGGTGATCGTGCCAGCCTTTGGCGCTCGCCTGCGGGTCAAGATCAACAATCACGGTGCGGAATCCCGCCTCTTCGGCGGCTCCGGCGAGATTGAGCGCGAGAGTGGTTTTACCCGCCCCGCCCTTCTGGGAAATAATCGAAATTGTTTTCATGTGCCAGCAAGCCTGTGTAACATCATGCTGTCATGATGGCATGATTGCATGACAGATAAAAGGGGGAAGATTGGCAGAATGGGTTCCCGTCGGTGACGGGTTTGTGGAGGCGGACGTGATCCGCTGGAAGGAAGGGGTCTTCGAGCGCAAGGGACCGCGCCAGGGGCGCGTCATGCGGATCGGCGAGCGGCTCGTAATTGCCGAAGTCATCAGCGAAGCGGATGAAGAAGGCTGGGTCTATCTGCTGATCCGGTCGTGCGAGGTCATATCGGCCAAGCCCGGCAAGGTGGTCGAGGCGCTGCCGATCGGCAAAGAGGTGAAGCGCAAGCGCCGCACGGTTGCCAGAGGCAATGCCGAGCGGCTCTTGTGGAGCGACGAGAGCGCCCGCGCGGTCGTCGCAAGCCGGTTCCTGGGCAACCGGAAGCCCGTCCCGCCCACGCCGAAGGGCGAGGGGTAGGGCAGGGGGCGAGCGCGGGAATGAGGCCTGCGGCGGGTTTCCTCAAGGGCACCGGAAGAATGACAGCATAGTGGCATGCTGGCAAACTGGCATTCCAGCGTGAAATCAGCCCCGAAGGCGGTGGCCCTCGGGGGGTTGCCGGTCAAGGGTCGGCCTTTCGGCGTTCCGTGAAGGGAAGCAGCAGGATGGTATCGCCGACGGGCAGGGCGTTGAGGCGGACGGTAAAGCCGCCCTTGGCGGTCGGCCATGCCGCTCCGATGTCGGAAAAGGATTCCCGGTCCTTGTAGCGGCGGACGCTCACGGCGCGGAAGGCGGGTTTCTTAGGTGTGCTCATGACTATCTCCTTTCGTGTGTTGCAGTCGAAGCGGAACCTGAAGGGCAGGGGGCGTGCTGCGGCGTCACACAGGAAAATTGGGGGGAC
>CAILIO010000170.1 GCA_903834285.1 uncultured Sphingomonadales bacterium
GACTTCGGATCTCAACGATCTCTATCGCCGTGTCATCAACCGCAACAACCGTCTAAAGCGCCTGATCGAATTGCGCGCGCCGGACCTCATCGTTCGCAACGACAAGCGCATGCTGCAGGAAGCGGTCGACGCGCTGTTCGATAACGGCCGTCGCGGCCGCATCATCACGGGTGCCAACAAGCGCCCGCTCAAGTCGCTGTCCGACATGCTCAAGGGCAAGCAGGGCCGCTTCCGCCAGAACCTGCTCGGCAAGCGCGTCGACTATTCGGGTCGTTCGGTGATCGTGACCGGTCCCGAGCTCAAGCTGCACCAGTGCGGGTTGCCGAAGAAGATGGCGCTCGAGCTGTTCAAGCCGTTCATCTACGCCCGCCTCGATGCCAAGGGTCTTTCGATGACCCTGAAGCAGGCGAAGAAGTGGGTCGAGAAGGAGCGCAAGGAAGTCTGGGACATCCTGGATGAAGTGATCCGCGAACACCCGGTCATGCTCAACCGCGCGCCGACGCTCCACCGCCTCGGCATTCAGGCGTTCGAGCCCGTGCTGATCGAGGGCAAGGCGATCCAGCTGCACCCGCTCGTCTGCTCGGCCTTCAACGCCGACTTCGATGGTGACCAGATGGCCGTCCACGTGCCGCTTTCGCTGGAAGCCCAGCTCGAAGCACGCGTGCTGATGATGTCGACCAACAACATCCTCTCGCCCGCCAACGGCAAGCCGATCATCGTGCCGTCGCAGGACATGGTGCTGGGCCTTTACTACCTGTCGATGGACCGTCAGGGCGAGCCGGGCGAAGGCATGATGATGGCCGACATGGCCGAAGTGCATCAGGCGCTTTTCGCAGGTGCCGTGACGATGCACTCGAAGATCGTGGCGCGCGTGCCGCAGACCGACGAGGCCGGGAAGACCTACCTCAAGCGTTATCAAACCACGCCGGGCCGCATGCTCATCGGCGAGTGTCTGCCCAAGAGCAGCACGGTTCCCTTCGAGCTGGTCAACCGCCTGCTCACGAAGAAGGAAATCGCCGACGTCATCGATCAGGTCTATCGCCACACCGGCCAGAAGGACACGGTTCTGTTCGCCGACGCGATCATGAGCCTCGGTTTCCGCAACGCGTTCAAGGCGGGCATCTCGTTCGGCAAGGACGACATGATCATCCCCGACAGCAAGGACGCGCTGGTGGGTGAGACCAAGGAACTGGTGGCCGACTACGAGCAGCAGTATCAGGACGGCCTGATCACCCAGCAGGAAAAGTACAACAAGGTGATCGACGCCTGGAGCCGCTGCGGCGATCAGGTTGCGGCGGCCATGATGGAAGAGATCAAGGCGACTCCGCTGGACGATCAGGGCCGCGAGGCACAGGTCAACTCGATCTACATGATGAGCCATTCGGGCGCGCGCGGTTCGCCGACGCAGATGAAGCAGCTCGCCGGCATGCGCGGCCTCATGGCCAAGCCTTCGGGCGAGATCATCGAGACCCCGATCATCTCGAACTTCAAGGAAGGCCTGACCGTCCTTGAATACTTCAACTCGACCCACGGTGCTCGCAAGGGCCTCGCGGACACCGCGTTGAAGACCGCGAACTCAGGCTACCTCACGCGCCGTCTGGTCGACGTTTCGCAGGACTGCGTCGTCACCATCGACGATTGCGGCACCGAGCGGGCGCTCGAAATGCGCGCGATCGTACAGGGCGGTTCGACGATTGCCTCGCTCGGCGAGCGCATCCTCGGACGCACGCTGGCCGAAGACATGATCGAGGCGAAGACTGGCGAAGTGCTGATGCCCAAGGGCACTCTGCTCGACGAAGCTGCGATCACCAAGATCGAGGCGGCTGGCGCGCAGTCTGCACGAATCCGCTCGCCGCTGGTCTGTGCGGCACAAGTCGGCGTCTGCGGTACCTGCTATGGCCGTGACCTTGCGCGCGGTACGCCGGTGAACATCGGCGAAGCGGTCGGCGTCATCGCGGCGCAGTCGATCGGCGAACCGGGCACGCAGCTGACCATGCGTACGTTCCACATCGGTGGTGCGGCGCAGGTCAACGAGCAGTCGAACCTTGAATCGCTGTGCGACGGTACCGTGGTCTACCGCGATATCCCGACCATCACCGACTCGCGCGGTCGCCGCCTCAGCCTTGCCCGCAATGGCGAGATCGTGGTGCTCGACAACGAGGGCCGCGAGCGCGCGATGCACCGCGTGCCTTACGGTACGCACCTGATCCACGAGAACGGCGCCACCATCAAGCTGGGCGAACGCCTGGCCGAATGGGATCCGTTCACCCTGCCGGTGATCACCGACAAGCCGGGCGTGGTCCGCTATCAGGACCTCATCGACGGCCGCACGCTGACCGAACTGGTCGACGACGCGACCGGCATTGCCCAGCGTGTCGTGACCGAGAACCGCGCCGGCGGGCGGGCCAAGAAGGAAGACCTCCGTCCGCGCCTGACCCTGCTCGACGAGAACTCGGGTGAAACCGGCCGATATCTGATGGCGCCGGGCACCACGCTTTCGGTCGAGGATGGCCAGACGGTTCAGGCGGGTGACGTGCTGGCGCGTGCCAGCCGCGAAGCCGCCAAGACCCGTGACATCACCGGCGGTCTGCCGCGCGTGGCCGAACTGTTCGAAGCGCGCATCCCGAAGGACAACGCGATCATCGCGAAGATCTCGGGCCGCATCGAATTCGTTCGCGATTACAAGGCCAAGCGCAAGATCGCGATCATCCCCGAGGAAGGCGATCCGGTCGAGTACCTGATCCCCAAGTCCAAGGTGATCGACGTTCAGGAAGGCGACTGGGTCAAGAAGGGCGATAACCTCATCAGCGGTTCGCCCAACCCGCACGACATTCTCGAGGTCATGGGCGTCGAAGCCCTGGCTGAGTACCTCGTCGCGGAAATCCAGGAAGTCTACCGTCTGCAGGGCGTGAAGATCAACGACAAGCACATCGAGGTGATCGTTCGCCAGATGCTGCAGAAGGTCGAGATCACCGATGGCGGCGATACCACGCTGCTGGCAGGCGAGCAGGTCGATCTGGAAGAAATGAACGAATACAACGCCAAGCTGGCCCCGGGCATGCGCCCGGCCGAAGGCAAGCCGGTGCTGCTCGGCATCACCAAGGCTTCGCTGCAGACGCGTTCGTTCATCTCGGCGGCCTCGTTCCAGGAGACGACCCGCGTGCTCACGCAGGCGGCGGTCGAGGGCAAGCGGGACTCGCTGATCGGCCTCAAGGAGAACGTGATCGTTGGCCGCCTGATCCCGGCGGGCACGGGCGCAGGCATGAACCGCCTGCGCGTTGCTGCCACCAGCCGCGATGCCGCGCTGCGCGCTTCGTATCGCAAGCTTCAGGAATCGCTCATCGCCCCCGCCTCGGCGGCCGAAGAGCATGCCGCCGAGCTGGCGCAGGGCGCTGAAGCGGCGATCGGCAACGATCCGCTGGCCGCGGTCGAGGGTGAGACCCATGGTCTCGACGCCGATGCCGGTGATTACCTGATCGAGGGTGATGAGGCTTGATCGGCTGATCCACCCCCTCAGGCGAGCAAACTGAAAACCCCGTCGGCCCGGCCGGCGGGGTTTTTGGTTTCATGGCAAGGCCATACGTAGTTCTTTCAGGCCTGCCGAGTGGCCTGTGGCAAGTGCTTGGCTGTTACGACCCTGGTCACCAGCGCCCGTTTCGGCGCCACGGTACCGGAGTTCTTTTGCATGCTCAGCGACAAGGCGCGCAGCGGCGCGCGGCTTCTCATCGGTCTGCTGCTGGCGATCATCGTGCTGGCCTCGGCTGTCGTCTATGCCATTCGCGCCGATGGTCCGATGACGCAGGACAGCGCGCTGCAGGCCGAGATACTCGCCGATGTGTTGCCGCCGCCGGCCTTCGTGGTCGAGCCGTACCTCAACGCTTCGCTCATCGTGCATGATCCCGCGCGCGCGGGTCCGTATCTGAGCGAGCTCACGGACGAGCGGGCCGAGTTCGAGGCACGCAAGGCCTATTGGAAGACCGCGCCGGTGCCGGAGCAATTGCGCCAGCCGCTGAATGACACGATCGCCGCTGCCGAAAAGTTCTGGCAGATCATGGACAGCAAGTTCCTGCCCGCTGTCTCCAGCGGCAACCGGGTGGCGATGGACGAAGCCTTCTCGATGGATATCGCTCCTATTTACAAGGTGCAGCGCGAGCAGGTGCGCAGCATCGTTGCGCTGAGCCGCACCTATAGCGCCGAAACGGCGCGTACCCGTGATCGTCTGACGGCCATGGCGCTGGCGGGCCTCGCCGCGCTGGCATTGGCCATGCTCGGACTGATCCTGTGGAGCGTACGTGCTGCGCAAAAACTGGTGGTCGCTCCGCTGGTGGACACTGCCGCAACCATGCAGCGCATGGCCGATGGCGATACCAGTGTTCCGATTGAAGGCACCGGGCGGAACGACGAGATCGGCAAGGTTGCCCGGGCCATGCAGGTCTTTTGCGAGGCTGCGGATTCGCGCCGACAGGCTGCGACCGAGCAGACGGCGGTGGTCGAGGCGCTTTCGGCGGGGCTGGCGCGGCTGGCGGCCAAGGACCTCGAGCACCAGCTCGATCAGCCCTTCCCGCCCGCTTATGAAACGCTGCGCGAAAACTACAACGCGGCGATAGCGTCCTTGGCTGAAGCACTGCGCGTAGTGCGCATCGGCACGGGGAGTGTGCAGGGCAGCATCTCCGAGATCGGTGCGGCGGCGCAGGATCTGGCCTTACGCAACGAGGCGCAGGCAGCACGGATCGCCGAGACCGCTGGCGCGATGGACGCGGTGACGGGTATTGTTCAGGAAACGGCGACCGGAGCGCAGGCCGTGAGCCAGACGATCACGCTGGCCGACCGGGAGGCCGGAGAGGGGGGCGACGTGGTGCGGCGGGCGATCGAGGCCATGGCAGCCATCGAACATTCCGCGCAGGAAATTGGTCAGATCATCAGCGTGATCGATGGCATCGCCTTCCAGACCAATCTGCTCGCGCTCAATGCCGGCGTCGAAGCGGCGCGCGCCGGGGATGCGGGCAAGGGCTTTGCCGTCGTCGCCACCGAAGTGCGCGCGCTGGCCCAGCGCAGCGCCGATGCCGCGCAGAGCATCAAGGCGCTGATCACCACCAGCGGCGAACAGGTCGGCGCCGGCGTCGAGCTGGTGCGCGAGAGCGGCACCCGGCTTGAAACGATCGTGCGGCGGATTGGCGAGATCAGCGCGCTCACCGGCAGCATTGCCGGATCGGCTACCCGCCAGGCCGCCAGCCTCAGTCAGATCAATGCGGCAATGCGGGAGATGGACCGGATGACCCAGCAGAACGCGGCGATGGTCGAGGAATCCTCGGCGGCTACGCGCAGCCTTGCCGCCGAGGCGGTCCGTCTCAACGAACTGGTCGCGACTTTCCGCACCCGCAACATCGCGCATCGCCCGGCCGCAGTTGCGGCACCCGACAACTTGCGGCGCAAGTCGGCGGTCGATGATCCATCAGGGCCGCTAGCGCTTGCCAGCTGACCGTTCAGGCGTTGGCGCAGGTCATCGCTTCGAGCGCGGCGAAGCTATCGAGCACACCCGGATCGGCGAAGGGCGCGACTTGCGCGAGGATCACCCCGGCCAGATCGCGATCGGTATCAATCCAGTAGTAGCAGTTGAAGATGCCGGCCCAGTGCAGGCTGCCCGGTGAACGCCCGGCAGGGCCAGTCTCGGTGTTGACGAGGAAGCCGCCGAGCGTCCAGCCGCCGCGCTGGCCGGGGAGCGGATTGAACGCGCTGGCAAAGCTCGGCATCGCAGTGGTCATCTCGCCAGCGGAAAGGTGGGCGGGCAAGGCATCCTCGCGCGCGATCCGCGCCATTTCGGGTGAGAGCACCCGCACCCCGTCGAGCTCGCCGCCGCGCAGGATCATGCGCAGGAAGCGGGCGTAGTCTCCCGCGCTGGACGAGAGGCCGCCGCCGCCGTTGTGATAGTCGCCGCCGCCTAGCACCATGCTCTGGGTCTTGAAGCCGCCGTCCGCCTCACGCACGTGGACTTGCGCCTCATCAACGTCCCACGTGGCGCGAAAGCGCGTCTGCGTCATGCCCAGCGGCCCGGTGATCTCGCGCTCGAACCATTCGCCAAGCGTCATCCCGGTCACGGCCTCGACGGCAAGGCCGGCCCAGTCGATGCCAACGCCGTACTGCCAATTGGTGCCTGGATCGAAGCTGAGCGGCAGATCGAGGCTCGCGCGCTTGCCCGCCGCCATCTTGCCGGTGGCCATAGCGTGGCGCAGCAAATCGGCGTCCATGAACGTATACCCGCAGCCCGAGGTGTGGAGCAGCAAGTGGCGCAGCGTGACGGGGGTGCTCGCCGGGCGCAGGATCGGCGCGCCCTCCGCGTCGAAGCCGTGGAGCACCTGCGGCTCTGCCAGCTCGGGCAGGATCGGCCCAACCGGCGCATCGAGGTCAAGCTTGCCGCGCTCGACCAACTGCAACACGGCGACGCTGGTGAGCGCCTTGGTCATCGAAGCAATCTGAAACAGCGTGTCCTCGCGCATCGGCACGCCGTTCACGGCATCGGCCATGCCGAAGGCGCGGATATAGCGCGTTTCCTTGCTGTCGGTGACGAGTGCCACTGCGCCCGGCAGATTTGCAGCCGCAACCACGGCCTCGAATTCGGCGATGCCCAACATGTCTCTTCCCCCAGTTATTCCGCTGGCCCCCTTACTGCAGGGGCCTATACGATCAGCGCGGCTTGCGGTGCTCGCCCTTGACCCAGCGCACGGTGCCCGAACTGGCGCGCATCACGACGCTTTCTGTCGTCATAACGCCATCCTTGCGGACCTTGACGCCCGCGAGAAGAGAGCCGTCGGTCACGCCCGTCGCCGCAAAGATGCAGTCGCCTTTGGCGAGTTCCTTGAGGTCGTAGACCTTGTTCAGGTCTGTGATGCCCCACTTGCGCGCGCGGGACTTCTCGTCCTCGTTGCGGAACAAAAGGCGGCCCTTGAACTGCCCGCCGACGCAGCGCAGTGCGGCCGCGGCCAGCACGCCCTCAGGTGCGCCGCCAGTGCCCATGTAGAGATCGATGCCTGTGTCCTCGTTGGTCACCGCAATCACGCCCGCGACGTCGCCATCGGGGATCAGGCTGATGCCGCAGCCGAGCGCGCGGAGTTCGGCGATCAGCTCGGCATGGCGCGGCCGGTCAAGCACGCAGACGATGATATCTTCGGGCCGCACCCCCTTCACCGCGGCAACCGCCTTGACGTTCTCGCTCGGCGAACGGCCCAGGTCGATGATGCCATCGGGATAGCCGGGGCCGACCGCGAGCTTTTCCATGTAGACGTCCGGCGCATTGAGCAGGCCGCCCTCTTCGGCGACGGCAAGTACGGCGAGCGCGTTGGGCCCGGCCTTGGCGGTGATCGTGGTGCCTTCCAGCGGATCGAGCGCGATGTCGATCTTCGGGCCCTTGCCGGGTGCGGCGCCGACCTTTTCGCCGATATAGAGCATCGGCGCTTCGTCACGCTCGCCCTCGCCGATCACCACAGTGCCGTCCATGTAGAGCTCGTTGAAGGCCGCGCGCATCGCCTCCACCGCAGCAGCGTCGGCGGCCTTTTCGTCGCCCCGGCCGATCAGGCGAGCGGCCCCGATCGCGGCGGCTTCAGTGACGCGCACCATCTCGAGTACGAGGACGCGGTCGAGAACCTGCGAGGCGGCGGGGGTTGGGGGAGTGTCGGTCACATTGACTCCTGAAGCTCGTTGGCGGAAGCTGATCCTTGCCCTAGACGGGAGTATGATGGGTTGTCGAGGCGCGCATTGATGGTTCGAGACGCGCTGAAGGTGATCCTGCGTGCATTCCTATGCGTAAACCTGTTGCTCCTTGCAACGGGTGAGGCTCATGCGCAGACTGCGTCGGCTTCGACGGCGGCGCAGACGCCTGCCGCAGACACTGCAACGGCGACCGATTCCGCGCAGGCTGAAGTCAATGCGCAGATCGCGCAGCGGCTGCTCACGGCCGGTCAGCCGAAGAAATGCGAGAAAGCCGGGCCAGACGGCGCGATCGTTGTGTGCGGCGGCCGCGAGGCGAACGAGAAAGAGCGCCTGCCGCTGCGTGGCGAGCTCGATTCGGCGCGCTCCACCAATGATGGGTTGCCGCGCGCGCCCAACGTCAGCGGCCTTGCTGACTGCAGCAAGGGTTGCATCGGTTTCGGCTCGGTACCGCCGCCGATGTACTTCTTCGACATCACCAAGCTGCCCGAGGCGCCGCCTGATTCGGATGCGGACAAGATCGCGCGCGGCGAGATCAGGGCGCC
The DNA here is from genome assembly GCA_903834285.1 of uncultured Sphingomonadales bacterium. Taxonomy (GTDB): domain Bacteria; phylum Pseudomonadota; class Alphaproteobacteria; order Sphingomonadales; family Sphingomonadaceae; genus Novosphingobium. The sequence goes on from CAILIO010000170.1 coordinate 8,247, forward strand.
GTGAATCGGCGGGGCTTCAGCCTCAGTCTTCCTGTATCAACCGCAGCAGGTTGCCATCGGGATCGATCAGCGCGCCGACCAGCCCGCCCCAAGCCTCGCGCTTCGGGCGGTGCAGGCGCGGCCAGCCTGCGGCCTTCTCCGGAATCCCCGCGGCGATGAGCGCTGCATAGAAGGTCTCGACGTCATCCATCCGGAGGCAGCTGCCAAAGGAGCTCTTGGCAGGGTCGAGGTTGGGGTAGGGGAAGAATTCGAGGATCAAACCGCCGCGCGCGAGGATCATCCAGCCGGAATCGCGCCATGTTTCGGTGAAGCCGAACTGCCCGAAGAAACGCGAGGTGGCTTCCAGATCGCGCGAAGGCAGGTTGGGCGTAGCCCGATCAGTCAAGCCTCCGGCCATCGACAGCTTAGTCCTCAAGGATGTGCATCACCAGCGGCGGCGCGCCGAGGCTGGGCGAGCCTTCGAGCAGTCGCAGTGCTTCGGCAATCGCGCTTTCGGGCCCTTCGTGCGTCACGATCGCTACCAATACCTGATCGGCGCTGCCGATGGCGGCGCGACCTTTCTGGATCAGGCTCTCGATCGAGACGCCGGCATCGCGCATCGCGGCAGTGATCTCGGCCAGTACGCCCGGACGGTCGGCGACGGTGAAGCGCAGGTATGCCTTGCCGGTGCGGTGACCGCTGTCGGCGGGCGCCGCGCTTTCCAGCTCTGCAGCGGGGATCGAGAACGGCGCGCCGATATCGCCGCGCGCGATGTCGATGAGATCGGCGACGACGGCGCTCGCGGTCGGCCCGTCGCCTGCGCCCGCACCCTGGAACAGCAGCCGGCCGACGAAGTTGCCTTCGGCGACCACAGCATTGGTCGCGCCGTCGACATGGGCGAGCGGATGGTCGCGGTGGACGAGCATGGGATGCACGCGCTGGAACAGGCGGCGTTGACCGACGGCATCGAGCTCGGTCTCGGCCATGCCGATCAGGCGGATATAGTAGCCCAGCGCATCGGCCTGCGCGATATCGGCGGCAAGCACGCGGCGGATGCCCGTGGCGGCGACGGGGCCGAAATCGACCGCCGTGCCGAAGGCGATGCTGGAAAGGATCGCCAGCTTGTGCGCGGCGTCTATGCCGTCGATGTCGAAACTGGGATCGCTTTCGGCGTAGCCCTTGGCCTGCGCTTCGGCGAGCACGTCGGCGAAATCGCGGCCGGTGTCCTCCATCGTCGAGAGGATGTAATTGCAGGTACCGTTGAGGATCCCGTAGACGCGGTCGATGTAGTTGGCCGCCGCGCCTTCCTTGAGCGCCTTGATCACAGGGATACCGCCTGCCACCGCCGCTTCGAATTTGAAGGCGACCCTGGCGGCCTCGGCCTTGGTGGCGAGTTCGAGCCCGTGGTGCGCGATCATCGCCTTGTTGGCTGTCACCAGCGCCTTGCCCGCCTCGAACGTGGTCCGCGCGAGTGCGAGCGCGGGGCCATCGGCGCCGCCGACGAGTTCGACCACGACATCGACATCGGGCCGTTCGCCAAGGATGACCATGTCGTCTTCCCAGGCATAGCCCGAAAGGTTGACGCCGCGGTCCTTGCTGCGGTTGCGCGCGCTGATCGCGCTGATCGTGATCGGGCGGCCGGCACGGCGCGTGATGAGCCCGGCATTGGCCTCAAGAAGGCGGATGACGCCGCCTCCGACGGTGCCAAGGCCTGCCAGCGCGATGCGCAAAGGTTCGCTCATGATGATCCCCGTAAACTCTTATGGCTGGCCTTAGGGTAGCTGATCGGCCCCCGCAACCGCTGGTGGTGGGTGTGGTTCAGGGTGCCCCGCGCTTGCGGGTGCAGGGGCCGAGATCGGCGAGCACCAGCGCGTAGTCCTCTGCGGCGATTCGCCGGTCGGCCAGCGTGGCGGAGATGTTGGCGCGCTCCGGCAGGCGTGGGGGCAGGCCGCAGGCCAGGCGGTACCAGGCGAGGGTGGCGGGGAGCGGCGGCCGCGCTGCCGAATCAACGATTTCGGTAAAGCTCACGCCCCATGCTGTCGGCTGCCCGGGGCGGCGAAGCACCGAGATCGAGACCGGCGCGCCGGTTGCCGTGCCAAGGAAAAGCTGGGTTTCGCCCTCGCCGGCGAGGTTGCCGTTGACATGGAGTGCCTCGCGCAGCGCGGTAATCGCGGGCGGCGCGTCCGGCCGCGAGGTTTCGGTCAGGATTGCCCGCAAAGTCGCTTCCCGCGCAGGCGTGAGCGCCAGCATGGCGTCGGGCGCGACAAGCTGGAGTTCGCCGGGCCGATCGGGCACCGCACGGGCGAGCACGAGCACTTGCGCCTTGCGCAGCTTGGGCGGCTTGCCGCGTGCATCGAGCGGGACATCGGCGAGAAAGCGGATCGATTCGCCGAGGTTCTCTCCGATCAGCAGGGCCTGTGTCTTGGCCTCGACATAGAGCCTGGCGCGGCCTGCGGGGAGGCCGGGCGCCTCTTCGGGCTTGAGGCGCGCGACCTTGCGCACTTCGGCCCGGGCAACGGCTTGTGCAGGCAGCGCCAGATCGACAAGATCGGCGTAGGCAAAGTCCCGATCCGCCTCCAGTCCCGGGGCCTTCGGTACCGACAAAGGCGTTTCTTGTCCGTGGCTTGCCGCAGAACAGCCCAGAACAAGCGCAGCTGCGGCTAGAAGCTGGACCCACGAGGGGAAGGAAGCGCGATCGCGGACGAAACGTTGGGTTCGGGGCATGCTTGGGTCCTTCGAATCGCGGGCGCAAAAAGGCAATGGCGACATTGCAAAGCCGTGTTTCAGGCAGCGAAACTGTGAATCGATGGTTAACCGATAAAGCATTTGCGCGCCTTTGGCTTCGGCGTTAAAGCTCGCCGTTGTCGGGGATTTCAACAATGAAAGCCCGCAAAAGCCGTCGCCGGGTACCTTGCACCCGATGTCGGCGGTCCGGTTTGCCGGCAGGGTGGAATGAAATCGCTGGATTGGCCAATCGCGCTGGATAGGTGATTCCATGCGCGATTCCGCAATCGTTGCCCCCCGTCGGGGGTCAGTCGCTTGCGGAGTATCAGGAGTTTTGGAGCTGAATGGCATACGCTGACCAACAGATGAGCGGTAACAAGATCACCGCGCTCATCATCGTTGCGATCCTTCATGTCGCCTTGGGCTACGCTCTGGTAACGGGGCTGGCTTACGAGGCGTACAAGAAGGTCAAAGAGGTGACCTCGGCGGTCAACATCGAAGAAGAGAAACCGCCGGAAACGCCCCCACCGCCCCCACCACCGAAGGATCAGCCGCCGCCGCCCATTGTGGCGCCGCCGCCGCCGATCTCGTTCAACGCGCCTGCGCCGCAGATCGAGACCGTGACCACGCCGCCGCCTCCGGCGCCGGTGTTCACGACTGCTGCGCCGCCGCCGCCGCCGCCTCCGCCGCCCCCCAGGTTCCAGCCGAAGGGCCCGGCGCCTAAGGGCAGCCCCGCCAACTGGGCGACGTCGAACGACTATCCTTCGCGCGCACTGCGTGAGGAACGGGAAGGCGTTACCGGGTTTCGCGTGTCCGTTGGCACCGATGGTAAAGTCACGTCGTGCGAGATTACCAGGTCGAGCGGTAGCCCCGATCTCGATCAGGCCACGTGCGATAACGTCCGTCGCCGCGCGCGCTTTGCGCCAGCGACAGACGGTGAAGGCAATCCCACATCCGGATCGTACAACAACTCGATCCGTTGGGTGATTCCGAAAGACTGACCTGACAGCCGCGGCCTTCCCCCAGGGGAGGCCGCGGCGCCCGAGCTTACCGTTTTTGACCCTTGCTACGAAATTTTGAAGAGGAAGACCCGAATGCTCATCCACACGCTCGCTGCAGCTGCCGCTTCTGCTGCGCCCCAGAACAAGTTTGGTATCGCGGAAGTTCTGTTCCCCGGCGGCAAGCCCGCCTGGATCCCGCTGACCACCTTCACGATCCTTCTGATCATGTCGGTCGGCTCGTTCTTCATCCTCTTCACGAAGTGGGCGGAGCAGGCCAAGCTCATGAAGCAGTACCAGTCGCTTGCAGGCTTCTGGCGTGCTGCGAGCATGCGCGAAGGCGCGACCAAGCTTGAGAAGAACTCGGCCTGGCGCCAGATCGTCGACGACGGCCTCTCGGCTGAAGACGCGGCCGGCAAGATGGACGAGAGCGAAGGTCACGACTGGATGCACGGTTCGCTCGCCCGTTCGGAAGCGACGATCAACTCGAAGCTCGCTGGCGGCCTGCCGTTCCTCGCGACCGTCGGCGCGACCGCCCCGTTCATCGGTCTGTTCGGTACCGTGGTCGGCATCTACGGCGCGCTCATCAACATCGGCATCGCCGGTTCGGCCTCGATCGACAAGGTCGCCGGTCCGGTCGGTGAAGCGTTGATCATGACCGCGCTCGGCCTGCTCGTCGCGGTTCCCGCTGTGCTCGCCTACAACTACCTGCAGGCGCGCAACAAGCGCATTGCCGAACTGCTGACCGGCTTCAGCACCGACGTGCTCGCCAACCTCGCCTCGAAGGGCGCAGTCAAGCCCGCCGTGCAGGCTGCTCCGGCTGCCAAGCCCGCAGCTCCTGCTGCTGCTCCGGCTAAGAAGTAAGACCCGAAAACGCGGAAGCGGAGGGGGGATCGGCGAGCCTGCTTGCCACCTCCCTTCGGGAACAACGCGGGTTCCAGCCGGGGCTAAGAGGGCTCCAGAAGCCAGCAAAGTCCCGGTTCACCGTGGAATGATCGGATAGGAACTAACCAATGGCAATATCTGCAGGCGGCGCGGGCGGCCAAGAACGCCCAATGTCGGACATTAACACCACGCCGCTCGTGGACGTGATGCTCGTGCTGCTGATCATCTTCCTCATCGCGGTTCCGGTCGCGATCCAGACCGTCGAGAAGCTCAAGGTCCCTGTGCTGCCGTCTGAAGAGACTCAGGACAAGGTCGAGAACCTGCTCGTGACGGTCGTCTCGACCGACGCCGGCGGGCGCAGCCCGGGGCAGGGCGGCTATCAAGGCTCGTCGCGGACCGGCACATGCCGCGTCTACATCAACAATGTCACGCCGGTTGATAACAACGAACTCTACAAGAAGGCGTTCGAACGGCTTGATGCGATTGTGAAGCGGGCCGGCGGCGCGCAGAACATGGAGCCTGACAAGATCCCCGAAGTGCACATCCGTGGCGACGTGAACGTCCCCTGGAAGTGCATCGCCGGTACGATCTACAACGTGCAGATCGCAGGCTATCCGAAGGTCGGCTTCATCTCCACCCCGGTCGATCCGAACGGCTGACCCTAGTCAGTTCTGGCGCGACGTAACCCGGGCAAACGAGACCAAACAGGAGTACCCCCTATGGCAATGAGCGGCGGCAAAGACGATGGCTCGCCGATGATGGAAATGAACACGACGCCGCTGATCGACGTCATGCTCGTGCTCCTCATCATGTTCATCATCACCATCCCCGTGGCCACCCACTCGGTCAACATCGACTTGCCGCAGGCGACCCCGCCGACGGACAAGCCGAAAATCGACCCGGTGAAGAACAAGCTGGTCCTGACCACCCAGAACCAGATTCTGTGGAACGGTTCGCCGATCAACGAGGGCAACCTTGTCTCGCTGCTTCAGGCGACCAAGGCGATGAACCCCGAGCCGGAACTGCAGTTCCAGCCCGAGGAATATGCCTCGTATGAAATCGCGAACCGCATGCTCAAGATCATCACCCAGGTGAAGGTCAGCAAGTTCGGCTTCGTGGGCAATGAGAACTTCGCGACGTTCAGCAAGTAACGACGCAGGCTCTCGGCCAAATACGATCAAGGGGCGGAGCAATCCGCCCCTTTTTCGTTATTCTGGCTTCGGGTTCTGCGGGGCGGAAGTCCAAGGCCGCGAGGAGCCCCCGCAAACTTGCGGGGGGCCGGGCACCGATGGGCCCAGGGTCATCCCATGCTCCTACTTCATGCGCACCTATGCCGGTCGCATCGCCGCCGCTGCCAGACTTTCGGCCTCCAGCAGCAACTCTTCATCCGCCATACCCGCCGGTACCGATTCGCGCCCGATCATGACCATCAGCGGCACAGCCAGCGGCGTCACACGGTCTAGCACGACATGGACCAGTTCGGCTCCGGCGCGGTCGAGCAGTGCGCCCAGCCGCCCAACGTCGGTCATCCGCGCGCGCGCATCGGCCCAGGCGGCTTCGAGCAGGAGGTGCTCGGGTTCGTGCTTGCGGAGCACGTCATAGATGAGGTCGGTCGAGAAGGTCACCTGTCGCCCGCTTTTGCGCGAGCCGGGCTGCTGGCGTTCAACAAGGCCAGAGATCACCGCAACCTCGCGGAAGGCACGGCGCAGCAAGTACGAATTCTGAACCCATTCAACGAACTCATCGGTGAGGATATCGGGTGACAGCAGCGCTGCCGGATCCTTCACCGGGTGTAGGCCCCACACGCCGAGCGCATAGTCGTTGGCGACGAAACCCATCGGGGAAAGCCCCGCGTCTTCCATCCGCCGGGTGATGAGCATGCCGAGCGACTGGTTCGCATTCCACCCCTCGAAGGTGTAGTAGACGGTGTAGGCGCGCCCGCCATGGGGGAAGCTTTCGACGAGCAGCTCGCCGGGCGCGGGCAGGCGGCTGCGCCAATCCTGCACTTCGAGCCATTCGCGCACGTCATCCGGAAAGCGCGCCCAGCCGGCGCGGTCCGCCAACATGGCCTGCACGCGAGCCGAGAGGTGGGTGGTGAGCGGCATGCGGGCACCATTGTAGCTCGGAATCTGTCCGGCTGACTTGGCGCCGCGCACGATCATTTCCAGATCGCGCACGCCCTCGACCTCGAGGTCCATCCCGGCAAAGCGGAAGGTATCGCCCGGTTTGAGGCCCGCGCCGAAGCTCTCCTCGACTTTGCCGAGCGAGCGGCCATTGCGGAAGCGCACTTCGAGCATCTCGGAATCGACGATGATCCCGGCGTTCAGCCGGTGCCGCGCGGCCTGTTGGGGGTGCGTCAACCGCCAGGTGCCGTCCTTCAGGCGGACGATGCGTTGGAACCGGTCGTAGGCACGCAGGGCATAGCCGCCGGTGGCGACGAATTGCAGGATGCGTCGCCAGATGACCTCGTCAACCCAGGCATAGGCGAGCGCCGAGCGGACTTCGGCGAGCAGGTCCGCTTCGCCGAACGGGCCGGCGCAGGCGACCGCCATGACATGCTGCGCCAACACATCAAGCCCGCCAGCGCGGAAGTCCTCGCCGTCCCGCTGTCCTTCATTGACGGCATCGCGCGCGGCCATGGCCTCGAGGAATTCGAAGCGGTTTCCGGGCACCAGCAGGGCGCGGCTGGGCTGATCAAGCCGGTGGTTGGCGCGGCCGATGCGCTGGAGCAGGCGTGAGGAGCCCTTGGGCGCGCCCATCTGAACCACCATGTCGATATCGCCCCAGTCGACGCCGAGATCGAGGCTGGCAGTGCAAACCAGCGCGCGCAGCTCGCCGCGCGCCATGGCGCCTTCAATCTTGCGCCGCGCTTCCTTCGAGAGCGAGCCGTGGTGGATACCGATCGGGAGCTTGTCTTCGTTGGCATCCCACAGCAGTTGGAAAATGTACTCGGCGAGAAAGCGGGTGTTGGTGAAGACGAGCGTGGTGCGATTGCGCTGGATCGCCTCGTAAAGCTGCGGGACGGCCCAGGCCGCGGCGTGCCCCCCCCAAGGCACGCGCTGGCCATCATCCGGCAGCAGGATCTCGACCTCCGCCGGTGCTCCCGCCTCCCCTTCCACGAGCACGGTGCTGTCCAGATCACCCCATGGCGCGAGCCAGCCGCGGAAGCTTTCAGGATCGGCGAGCGTGGCCGACAGCGCGGCGCGGCGCAGTCCGGGCGCCAGCGCTTGCAGCCGGGTGAGCGCGAGGGCAAGCAGATCACCGCGCTTGGATGTGGCGAAGGCATGCACCTCATCGATCACCACGCGCTGCAACGTACTGAACAGCTGCGCGCTTTCGGGATAGCTGAGGAGGAGCGAGAGCGATTCGGGCGTGGTCAGCAGCACATGCGGCGGCCGCGCGCGCTGGCGGGCCTTGCGGTCGGAGGGCGTGTCACCGCTGCGGGTTTCGACCGTGATCGGCAGCCCGATTTCGCCGATCGGCGTGAGCAGATTGCGCTGCACATCGTGCGCAAGGGCCTTGAGCGGCGAGACGTAGAGCGTGTGCAGCCCCTCGGGCAGCGGCGCTTCGCCAAGCCGCGAAGGCGTGAATGCAGCGAGGGTCGGAAGAAACCCCGCCAGCGTCTTGCCTGCCCCGGTATCAGCGACCAGCAGCGCGTGGCGTCCCGAATCGTCAGCGCCCAGCATCTCGGCCTGATGCCGCCGCACGCGCCAGCCGCGCCCGGTGAACCAGGCTTCAATCTCGGGAGGGATGGCGCTGTCGGTCACCCGCCGGACACTAGCGCCTTATGCCAGAGGCCGCCAATTGCGCGTCGAGGTCAGCGAGCAAGTCCGCGAGGCCCTCCTCACTTCGGCTTTCCGCACGTGCGGTCAGCATCGCCTCGGTGTTCGAAGCGCGCAGCAGCCACCAGCCGCCGCTCGTTGTTACCCGCACGCCGTCGATGGCCACCACATCCGCTCCCTGCCTTGCGAGACGGGCGCGGACTTCTTCGATCACGATAAACTTGCGCGCCTCGTCCACGGGCAAGCGCAGCTCGGGCGTGTTGAACATGACGGGCATGGCATCGTGCAGTTGTGTCACCGTCTGGCCGAGGCGGTTGGTGGCCGCGATAAGGCGCAAAGCGGCGTAGAGCGCATCGTCGAACCCGTAATAATCATCCGCCAGGAAGATGTGCCCGGTCACTTCGCCGCCCAACAGAGCCCCAGTCTCCTTCATTTTGGATTTGATGTGGCTGTGCCCGGCTTTCCACATCAGCGGCTTGCCGCCGAGCCTGCGGACCCGCTCGAACAGCGCCTCGCTCGTCTTGATGTCGGCGATAACGGCCGCGCCTGCCTGCCGTTTCAGCACATCCTCGGCAAAAAGCATCAGCAGTTCGTCGCCCGCCAAGGCGCGGCCCTTGGCATCCACCACCCCCAGCCGATCGCCATCACCATCGAAAGCCACTCCGAAGTCGAGCCGTCCTTGCAAGACGGCGTCGCGCAAATCGGCAAGATTGGCTTCGACGGAAGGATCGGGATGATGGTTGGGAAACGTTCCATCGACATGCGTGTGCAGCAGGACATGGCGGCCGGGCAGACGGGCGCACAAGCGTTTGATCACCGGCCCGGCGGCGCCGTTGCCGGCATCCCAACCAATCGCGAGGCGTTCCATGGCGTATGGCGCGATTCCCTCCAGCCCGGCGAGCAGCCGCTCGACGTAGGCATCCATGACGTTGACGGGCTCGGCCATCCCGCCGCTCAGCGCCCAAGCTCCGCCCTCCCAGTCACCCTGGCTGGCGATGCGACCGAGATCGAGTATATCTGGACCGAAGAACGGACCCCCGCCAAATACCATCTTGAAGCCATTCTGATCGGCGGGATTGTGGCTGCCAGTTATCTGAATGCCATCCTGCACTTGTGGCAGTGAGGCGCAGGCGTAGTAGAGCATCGGCGTAGGGCCGAGGCCGATCCGGCGCACATCGGCGCCGCTGGCGCAGAGCCCGGCCACGAGCGCTTCTTCGAGTATGGGGGAACTGAGGCGGCCATCATACCCGACCGCGATGTTCCTCCGTCCGGCGCGCAGCACGCGCGTGGCGAAGCTGCGGCCAAGGGCGTAGGCATCCTCGGCGTGCAGCGTTGTGCCCACGGTACCGCGGATATCGTATTCGCGCAGGACGCTGGATCGAAACTGGTGAGTCATGCACTCAAGCCGCGCTCCGGCCAGGAAGCGGCGTGCTTAGCCTCGCGCATCGGGCCCGCGCGGGGCGATGCGGGCTAGCAGCAGGTCGCGCGCGGCATTGGCCTCGTGCACGGCATCGGCGGTGCCACCGCGATCGGGGTGAACTTTCACGATCAGGCGGCGGTGCGCGTCGATGATCTCGTTGTAGCTGGCCGCAGGCGACAGGCCGAGCAGGTTGCGCGCCCGCTTTTCCGCCGCAGCCTTTGCATTGGGGCCCCAGAGTTCCCAGGGCCAGCGACCTGCCAGCATCTTGACCGCCACGCAGGCAAGCGCCGCAAGGAGCAGAAACTTCACAGCACGGCTTCCATCGGGAGCTGGCCGCGCTCGGGCAGCTTGAGCGCGAGGCCTGCGACGAGCGTGCGCAGTTCCTGCCGCGCGACAAGGTGGCTGGTGCCGAGCTCGCCGAGATGGCCCTTGTCGAGCAGGGTGAGGCCGCTCGGAAACAGCTCGCGGTAGATGACGCGTTCGCTGAGGCCGCTGGCGATGCGGAAGCCGACGCGCTTGGAGAGCTCGATCAGCGCCTGATCGATGCGCTTCTGGTTGCGCGCCTCGGTATAGCCGGTGCGGTTCCGCACAACGACCCAATCCATTTCCTTGCGTTGCTCCTTGATCGTGGCCATCGCGCGCTTCTTGCGGGCTTCCCAGATCAGCTCGGCATAGAACGAAAGCTTCCGCACCTTGAAGGTTTCGGCATCGACTTGCCCGATCAGGTCGAAATCGACGAAGCTGTCGTTGAGCGGGGTGACGAGCGTGTCGGCCTTCGTCGCGACATGGCGGGCCAGCGGATCGTCGCGACCGGGCGTGTCGAAGACCAGGAAATCGTGCTCCGCGGCTAGCTGTTCTGCCAGCGCATCCAGCTCCTCGGTGCGCGCGCCATCATAGACCGAAAAGGTCGCGCTTGGCAGCACAATGCCGCGCCTGCGCATGGTTTCGGCGCGGTTTTCGAAATAGCGGTGCATCGTGCGCTGGCGGCTGTCGAGATCGATCGCAGCGACGCGCGCGCCCTGATAGGCCAGCGCGATCGCGACGTGGACCGCCGTGGTCGACTTGCCGGTGCCGCCCTTTTCATTGGCGAAGACGATTCGATAAGGGGCGGCGGGCAAGCGATCATCCTTTCTGCGAGTGGCAGGCCCCCTTGCCGCCGGGCAGGGCACAGGGCTAGAGGGCTTTTCCCTTTTGGGGGACTGTTCGCCCCGTTCCGGGGATTACTGGAGAGCCGTGGCGCGTGCAAATCCTGACTGGCCTGGAACCGCTGCGCACCGCGCTTGCCACGCTGAAATCGGGGGACAATTCAGATCGGCCCATGGTCCGACCTGCCCTGGCTCTGGTCCCCACGATGGGCGCGCTGCATCAAGGCCACCTGACACTGGTGCGTGAAGCGAAGCAGCGCGCTGATCATGTCGTTGTCTCGATCTTCGTCAATCCGCGCCAGTTCGGGCCCAGCGAGGACCTCGCGACCTACCCGCGACAGCTTGAAGCCGATGCCGCGCTGCTGGAAGCGGAAGGGGCAGATGTGCTGTGGGCGCCGACGGTGGAGGCGATCTATCCGCCAGGCTACGCCACGACAGTGCAGGTCGGCGGGCTCGACGCGGTGCTCTGCGGCGCGGCGCGGCCTGGGCATTTCGACGGCGTGGCGACGGTCGTCACCAAGCTCTTCAACCAGGTCCAGCCCGATATCGCCTTGTTCGGTGAGAAGGACTGGCAGCAACTTGCGATCATCCGCCGCATGGCGCGCGATCTCGATCTCATGCACCCGCGCGCCGACGCGATCCTCGGTGTGCCGACGGTGCGCGAGGCGGACGGCCTCGCGATGAGCAGCCGCAACAAGTACCTGACGGCAGAGGAACGCGCCGTCGCGCCCGCGCTGAACCAGTCGATGCGCGACGCGGCCGCGAAGATTGAGGCCGGCGAGCCGGTGGCGGACGTGCTCGCTGCCTTGCAGGCCGCCGTGCTGGCTGCGGGCTTCCGCCAGATCGACTATGCCGACTTGCGCGATGCGGAAACGCTGGAAGCACTGACGACGCCGCACGGCCGCCCCGCCCGCCTGCTGGTCGCCGCGCACCTCGGAAAAGCGCGCCTGATTGACAATGTGGCAGTCGCGACTGGCCAGACCTGCTAGGCCTACCAGAATGACCAGCACACCCAAGCTATCCGGTATCGTCGAGGTCGACGGACATCCCTATGAATGGGAGCTGCGCAGCGAGCCGCAATGGAGCGAATCGCAGTCACGCAACGGATCACAGGGCTGGAAAGGCATGACCGTTGCCCTGCTCCGGAAAGACACCCAGCGCGGCGCTTTGCTCGAATTTCCTCCGCCGAAGCGCTTGCTAAAGGGCATGCAGCGCGGGCGGCTGCAGATCAGCGACGCGATTGTATCGCGCGGCATCCGGGCGGCGTTGGAGGCGGGGTGGGACCCGGAGTCTCGCGGCAAGCCTGTGGTGTTCATGGTTGATGCGGATGGCAACTAGGGTGTCCCTTGTATCAAAAGCATGGGACGGCGCGCAGGTCCGCAAATGGCTCGCCAGCCGCATTGAGGCCGCGCGCCAGGATCAGATTGTCGCCGACAAACAGGGCTATGCCGCGCAGGACGACTACGACAAGGCGGCGGCGGAAGAATGGGTGTGCCGGGCGTTGCGGATCGCGGCAGACAAGGATGATCAGGCCGTGTTCGCTGATCGCCTGAAGGACTTGCTCGGTCAGGAAGACTATCCGGCCACGGGAATTTGCGATGATCGGCGTTTCGAGCGTTATGTCCGCGCGGGCCTCAGGAAGCTTACCAAGATGACCAAGACGGGCGAGGGGTTCGAGAATACACTCCGCTATCAGTGAGCGCATTGCCTTGGGCGCAGGACGACGTATGGAAGCCCAGATGCAGAACCGGCAAGATCACTTCGCATACTGTGTCCAGCTGTTCGGTGGCACAACGGCCTTTGCGCGCCGGCTGAGGATCGATGAGCGTGCGATCCGGCGGTTCATCAATGGTGAGCGGCCCATCAGCGACGGTATGCTGGCCGACACCGCGAAGGCCTTGCGTGAGCTCAGCGCCGAAGCGTCAACTGCCGCTGACCAGATCGCAGCTGCGCCCGGCGATTCGTAAGCGTTCAACAGCCCTCGGCGGTCTCGGCGGCGGCGCCACTTTTCATCTGCGCAAAAGCCTGGTCCCGCGCCTCGGGTGCCAGTGACAGAAGGTACCTGCTTGCCTCCTTGTAGGTCAGAAACGGCCGGCCATCGGCGCTGACGGGCACGGTGCGGCCGTTGAACAACCGGCGCAGAAAACGCCGCTCTGCTCTGCCCAGC
>CAILIO010000171.1 GCA_903834285.1 uncultured Sphingomonadales bacterium
CGCCCCACGCGCCACCCACCCCTCTGTGTCTTCCGTGGTGAGCAAGGACTTATCTACGCATAACCTTCTAACAATCTCCTAACGCGCGGCGCCCTTTGCAGAATTACAGGCAGGAAAAATGGTGAGGGAAATCAGGGTAATGTGCCGCCCTGAGCGGCCTTTTTGCAAGCAGATCGGGGCGCGATCGCGAAAACTTTCGACTCGGTGAAACGCATTTTTCGAAGCGCTTGTTCACTAGCGCCGGACCATGCGACAACAGCGGCAACCGGCAAGGGAGGTTTACTGCTATGGGTTTCAAGGCATTCTGGGAGCGGCACATGGTGCCGCGCCTCATCCGTACCTGCTGCGGGGCGCAAGGCATCATGGAGCTGCGCGGGCAGGTTGTGCCCAAGGCCCGCGGTGCGGTGTTCGAGATCGGCTGCGGCGGTGGCTACAACCAGCAATTCTACGACAAGGGCGCGGTAACCTCCTTCGCGGGAATCGACCCCTCCGACAAGCTGCTTGATTTCGCGCGGGTGGAAGCCGCCAAGAAGGGCTGGGCGACCGACATCCGGCACGGCGTGGGGGAGGCCATCCCCTTCGCCAGCGAGAGCTTCGATACGGTAGTGTGCACTTATACGCTGTGTTCAGTCGAGGATCCGCGGCGCGTGCTGTCGGAGCTGCGCCGAATCCTGAAGCCGGGCGGCCAGTTCCTGTTCCTCGAGCATGGCAGCGCGCCCGATGCCGATGTGCAGCGCTGGCAGCAGCGGATCGAGCCAATCTGGAAGCCGATTGCCGGGGGCTGCCATCTGACGCGGCCGGTGACGGGGGCCGTGCGGCACGCCGGCTTCGAAGTCGAACCCATCGGCAAGGGCTACTTGCCCGGCACCCCGCGCTGGGCCGCCTGGATGGAATGGGGCACCGCGACGCGCCTCGCCTGAACGGGTTCAAGCTGGCCCAAACGAAAGGCCCTCCCCGGCGTATCTGCCGGGGAGGGCCTTTCGTGTTTGACCGCTTGGTCCGGTTGGATCAGGCGCCGAAGGTGCGCTGCCACCAGCCGCGACGCGGCTCGCCCGGTTTTTCGTCGGCGGGAGCCTCAGCTGTAGCCGATGCCGGAGCAGGTTCAGCCTCAGCCGCGGGAGCCGCTTCGACAGCAAGCGGCGCTTCGGGAGCTGCCTCAGCCGAAGGTGCGTCCGCTTTCGGCGAATCGGCCTTCTTGCGACGCGAGCGCTTCGGCTTGGCCGGAGCTTCGGCTTCCGCTTCCGGTTCAGCCGCAGGGGCTTCGGCAACGACGTCGGCAGCTATTGCTTCGGCTTCTGCCGCATCGGCCTTCTTGCGGCGCGAGCGCTTGGGCTTGGCGGGGGCTTCGGCATCAGCTGTTGCCGCTTCGGCTTCAGCCTCGGGAGCCGGAGCTTCTGCCTCGACCACCACGGCGTCGGCCTTGCGGCGGCGCGAACGGCGCGGCTTGGCAGGGGTTTCCTCGACGGCTTCAGCGACAGTCGCAACCTCAGCTGCATCGGCGCTTTTGCCGTTCTCGGTTGCATCGCTGCCCTGGGCATCTCCACCCTGGCCCTCGTCATCCTGGCCCTCGTCGTCCTGACCTTCGCTGCCCGGTGCCTCACCGTCAGCGCGGCCTCCACGCCGGCGGCGGCCACGACGGCGGCGCTTGCGAGGACCGCGTTCGTCGGCGCGCTCTTCGGTGCGTTCGCCGCCTTCGCTGCGCTCGCTGTCATCGTCGCCGTCATCTTCGCCATCGCCATCGCCATCGACCTCACCAGCTTCACCTTCGCTGGTGGCCGACTGGGCTATCTCGTTGCCGTCACGATCGCGGCCGCGGCCGCGCCGGCGCTTGCGACGCTTGCGTCGACCGCCTTCGCCGTCACCTCCATCGCGCTCACCATCGCGTTCGCGGTGTTCGCCGCGGGGCTCTTCCTCACCCTCGGCCTCTTCCTCGTCGGCGTAGTCATCGTCCTCGGTGGTGTCCTCTTCAGGCTCCACGATCGGTTCGAAGCGCGGCACGAACGAAGGCTTGGGCCCGCGCGAGGCTGCGCGCATCTTGGCGCCCTCGTTCTCGCCCTCGGGGATCACCTCGACCGTCACGCCATAGCGCAGCTCGATCTCGGCGAGATCACCACGCTTGGCATTGAGCACGTAGATCGCAGCTTCCTGGCTGGCATAGAGCGTGATGATCGTGCCCTTGCCCTTGGCCGCTTCGTCCTCGATCATGCGTAGGGCCGAAAGGCCTGCAGACGAGGCGGTGCGGACAAGGCCCGAGCCATCGCAGTGCGGGCAGGCGCGAGTTGTCGCCTCGAGCACGCCGGTGCGCAGGCGCTGGCGGCTCATTTCCATGAGGCCGAAGCCCGAGATGCGGCCGACCTGGATGCGCGCGCGGTCGTTGCGCAGCGCGTCCTTCATCGCCTTCTCGACCTTGCGGACGTTGGAGCCGTACTCCATGTCGATGAAGTCGATCACGACGAGCCCCGCCATGTCGCGCAGGCGCAGCTGGCGGGCGATTTCGCGCGCGGCTTCGAGGTTGGTGCTGACCGCGGTCGCCTCGATCCCGTGCTCCTTGGTGGAACGGCCCGAGTTGATGTCGATCGAGACGAGCGCCTCGGTCGGGTTGATCACGAGGTAGCCGCCGCTCTTGAGCTGCACGACCGGATCGTACATCGCGGTGAGCTGGTCTTCGGCGCCATAGCGCTGGAACAGCGGCACCGGATCGGCGTACTGCTTCACACGTTTGGCGTGGCTAGGCATCAGGAGCTTCATGAAGTCCTTGGCCGCACGGTAGCCATGCTCGCCCTCGACGACCACTTCCTCGATGTCGCGATTGTAGATGTCGCGGATCGCACGCTTGATGAGGTCGCTGTCCGAATGGATCAGCGCGGGCGCTGATGACCGCAAGGTGCGTTCGCGGATCTCGTCCCACAGACGGGCGAGATAATCGAAGTCGCGCTTGATTTCAGGCTTGGTGCGCTGGAGGCCGGCGGTGCGCACGATGCAGCTCATCGTGCGGGGCAGTTCGAGCTCGGCCATGATCGACTTAAGGCGCTTGCGGTCCGCCGCCGAGTTGATCTTGCGGCTGATGCCGCCGCCATGGCTCGAATTGGGCATAAGCACGCAGTAGCGGCCGGCAAGACTGAGGTAGGTGGTCAGGGCAGCGCCCTTGTTGCCGCGCTCTTCCTTGACGACCTGGACGAGCAGCACCTGGCGGCGCTGGATCACGTCCTGGATCTTGTAGCGGCGGCGCAGCGCCATGCGGCGGGCGCGCAGGTCGTCGGCCTCGCGCGCCTGGGCGCGGGGGGCGCGCTGGCGGCGGGGATGGCGCGAGCGGCCGCCTTCGTCTTCGGCGCCTTCTTCACTATCTTCCCGCGTATCGCCATCGGCGTCTTCGCTTAAGTCATTGTCTTCGAAGCTATTTTCGACGACGCCGCCCTCGATCGTGGCGACTTCGTCCTTCTCCGAGGTATCGACTTCGGTGACACCTTCGTCGCCATCGTAGTCGTAGCGGTCGTCGCCGCCCTCTTCGTCATCAAGGTCACCGTGCTCGGCCTCGTCGGCTGCGCGCAGCGCGGCTTCCTCCTCGGCGTGGGCAGCTTCCTCGGCAAGGAGCGCCTCGCGGTCCTCCTTGGGGATCATGTAGTAATCTGGGTGGATTTCGCTGAAGGCGAGGAATCCGTGGCGATTACCACCGAAATCGACGAAGGCCGCCTGAAGCGACGGTTCGACGCGAGTTACTTTGGCGAGATAGATGTTGCCTTTGATCTGCTTGTGATCAGCAGATTCAAAATCGAACTCTTCAATTCGGTTGCCATTGAGCACCGCCACCCGGGTTTCTTCCTGGTGGCGCGCATCGATCAGCATGCGCGTGGTCATTACAAAGTCTCCAGCCGCGCGACCACGGGGGTGAACCCGGGTACTGGGCGCGGTTCAATGTGAAAGCGCGATAGCCGTCTGGGCCGGGCCCGGTAGATGCCGGAGCCGGAGCGGGGCGTTTCGCGAATGCGGATTTGCCGGTTCGCAGCGCGGGAAGGGACGCATTCGCGTGCCCGTTGCGCTCGCCGCCCGGCGGCGGTTGGTGCGTGTCTGACTTGAGGATGGTCCGTGGCGACTGGCACGGACCGATGCCCGCCAAGCCTGTACGGGCCCCTATGGGGCTCCTCGGCTCGAACGGTGCACGGATTTCCATCAAGACATCAACCTCTGGCGCGAGAAAGGCCGGGCAGGGCCTGTACCTTTTTCGCTTATACATCCGAAACAGGCCGAAAAATCCTGCCATGGCAACGCCTTGTCCCGATAAACCGCGATAAGGGGCTATGTGCCGCATCGCATTTCGGGGGCGGAGCCGAGGCCGATCCGGGCTCGTTCCAGATTGGCACTGCTAGCACCGGAATTAACAACCAGCAATTAAAACCATGACAGTGAGGTTGCTGGGAGGTTGCCGGCCTCTGTCATGCGCCTCGCGCGGCTCTGTCGCAATTCGCGCTGGACCGCCACGCCCTGCGCATTGCATAGGCTGACGTCATGATAAGGCGGGCGCTGATTGCAGTGGGGTTGGGGGCTCCGCTGGCCGTGTTGACGGCAGCCGCGATCCTGTTCTTGATGACCTTTGCCGAACCGGCCCGTCGGCCCGATTATGTCGTGCGGATGACCCTGCCCGAGCGCACTGGACCGATCGGCCTGCCCAAGGTGGAGGGCCCCGCCGATGCGAGCAGGCCACTGGTGGTCATCGATGCAGGGCATGGCGGGCATGACCCCGGCGCGAGCGGGCAGCGCGGCGAGCGGGAAAAGATGATCACTCTGTCGCTCGCGCTGGCGCTGCGCGATGCCTTGCTGGCGGACGGGCATGTGCGCGTGGCGCTTACGCGCGACGGCGACCGCTTCCTCGCGCTGGAAGAGCGCTCTGGCATTGCCCAGCGGCTCAAGGCCGATCTCTTCGTTTCGATCCATGCCGACGCTTCGGAATCGCCCGATGCCACCGGCGCGACGGTCTACACGCTGTCGGACCGCGGCTCCGATGCGGTGGCCGATGCCGTGGCGCGGCGGGAAAACAAGGCCGATACGGTCAACGGGGTGGAACTCGGCGGCAAGTCCGATGCGGTGACGGCGATCCTCGTCAGCCTCTCGCAGCGCGAAATGCGCGAGCGGTCCAAGGCCTTTGGCGCGCTGGTCCTGCGTGAGGGGGAGGGCAAAGTGCGCTTCCACACCGATCCCGAGCGCGAGGCGGCGTTTGTGGTGCTCAAATCGCTCGATCTGCCTTCGGCGCTGATCGAGGCAGGCTATATCAGCAGCCCGGATGATGCCCGTGCCCTAGCCAATCCCGGCTGGCGCAAGGGGTTCGGCGCGGCGGTGGCATCGGCCATCGAGATCTACCTTGCGCGCACCAATATTGCATCTCCTGTTCCCTGACGCTTCCATCTGGAAAGGACAGGCTCTAAAGCGCTGCCCAGATGGCGAATGATCCCAACCTTCCCGATCCTGATGGCACGTCCGTGCGCTGGCGCATCCAGCGCAATGCAGCGGGCATTCTGGGCCGGGGCTGGCAACTCTGGCGCGAACAAGTCTGGGTGCGCCGCGCTGGCTATGCGCTGGGCGTGCTGGCGCTGCTCTACGCGCTCCTCTGGGTCACGGTGATCCGCACGTTGCCCTCGGCAGACAAGCTGCTGACTTACCAGCCGCCACTGCCGACCATGGTGCGCGGCAATGATGGCGAGATAGTCTCCAGTTATGCGCGCGAGCGGCGCGTGCAGCTGCGCTATGTCGATTTTCCCGAACCGCTGATCCATGCGTTCCTCTCGGCGGAGGACAAGTCGTTTTTCAGCCACGGCGGGGTCGATATCACGGGCCTGATCGGGGCGATGATCGACTATACGCTAAAGTTCGGATCGGGCGAGCGCGCCCGCGGCGGCTCCACGATCACCCAGCAGGTCGCCAAGAACATCCTGATCGGCAACGAATATTCGGTCACGCGCAAGCTCAAGGAAATGATCCTCGCGCGGCGCATCGAATCCGTGCTGACCAAGCAGCAGATCCTCGAGCTCTATCTCAACGAGATTCCGCTCGGCAGGCAGAGCTTCGGCGTACAGGCGGCGGCGCGCGCCTATTTCGACAAGGATGTGGGCGACCTCAAGCTGCACGAAGTGGCTTTCCTTGCCATTCTGCCCAAGGCGCCGGAAACCTATGGCCGCGCCAAGTTTGCCGAAAAGGCGCTGGAACGGCGCAGCTATGTGCTCGACCAAATGGTCAAGAACGGCTGGGCGACAGTAGCCGAAGCCGCCGAGGCCAAGGCGCAGCCGCTCGGCCTCGTGCAGCGGCGCGCGGAGAATTACACCGCCGATGCCGGCTATTTCCTCGAGGAAGTGCGCCGCCAGCTGATCGACAAGTTCGGCGAGAATTCTGACGACGGCCCCAGCAGCGTCTACGCAGGCGGCCTGTGGGTGCGCACTTCGCTCGATACCGAATTGCAGACGGCGGCGCAGTCGGCCATGCGCACTGGCCTCCTACGGTTCAGCGGCGGGCGGGCGTGGAATGGGCCGATCGCGCATTTCGATCCTGCGGGCAACTGGCAGGTCGAGCTCATCACCAGCAACCTGTCGATCCGCTATCAGGACTGGCGGATCGGCGTGGTGCTGGAACGCCATGGGAATGATGGGCGCATCGGCTTTTCCGATGGCAGCACCGGGCCGCTCTGGGCGATGCCGCAAGCGATGAAGCCGGGTGACGTGATCGCGGCAGCGCCTTCGGGCGGTGGTTGGGCGGTGCGGGTGATTCCCGAAGTATCGGGCGGCATGGTCGTGGAAGAACCTTACAGCGGGCGGGTGCTCGCCATGCAGGGCGGGTTCGACGCGCGGCTGGGCTCGTTCAACCGCGCGACGCAGGCGGTGCGTCAGCCCGGCTCGACGATCAAGCCGTTCGTCTATGCGACCGCGCTCGACAACGGGATGACACCCACCTCGATGGTGCTCGATGGCACGTTCTGCGTCTATCAGGGCGCGGCATTGGGGCAGAAGTGCTTTCGGAACTTCGGCGGCGAAGGCGGTTCGGGCAGCCACACGATGCGCTGGGGCCTGGAGCAATCGCGCAACCTGATGACGGTGCGCATCGCCAACGATACCGGCATGGAAAAGGTCGTACGCACGATCAAGAACGTCGGGATCGGTGACTATCAGCCGTATCTCTCGATGGCGCTGGGCGCCGGGGATACGACCGCGGCGAAGATAACCAATGCCTACGCCGCGCTCGCCAACCACGGACGGCAGCATGAGCAGACGCTCGTCGACTACGTCCAGAACCGCGACGGCAAGGTGATCTGGAAAGCGGACAACCGCGACTGCGCCGGGTGCAACATGACGCAATGGGACGGCAAGCCGATGCCGCGGATGAAGTCCACCGGCAAGCAGGTCATGGACCCGCGCACCGCCTATCAGGTGTTGCACATGCTGGAGGGCGTCGTCGTGCGCGGAACAGCGCTGACGCTCGCTGATCTCAAGCTGCCGCTATTCGGCAAGACGGGCACGACTTCCGGTCCGACCAACGTGTGGTTTGCCGGCGGCTCGACCGACATCGTGGGCGCGCTGTACCTGGGCTATGACCAGCCGCGCAGCCTGGGCGGCTATGCGCAAGGCGGGCGGATTGCGGCGCCGATCTTCAAGGACTTCATCCAGCTCACCCGCAAACGCTGGAGCGATGCGCCGTTTACCGCGCCCGAAGGCATCCGCATGGTGAAGATTGACCGGGTGAGCGGACGGCAGGTCTTCGGCGGAACGACCGAGGACTATGTGCGGCAGGCCTCGGTGATCTGGGAAGCTTTCAAGCCCAACAGCGAGCCGACGCGCACCTTCCGGCCCGAGGATCAGTCGCTGAAGGATGCGGTGCTCGAGGCGATCCGCAAGGCGCGCGCGGCCAAGGGCGGCGACGCCGGCGGCGAGGACGTGCCGGTGGAAGAGGGCGACTTCGTCGAGGACAAGGGCGGCATTTACTAGATTTGCCCCAGGGAGGGATGCGAGCGACCGTCTTTCGTGCTTCCGATGCTCACGTACTTCAGGGTGCGCTGCGCTCCGGGCCACGAAAGCCTGCCATTCTCGCTCCACCCTGAGCCAAATTAACCGTGGACGCGAACGGGCTGCACCATTTGCCGGTTCCCGCTCCGCAATCTTGCTGATAAGCCTGCACGCATGATCAAGCATGCTCTTGCCGCTGCTGCGGCGCTCGCCCTTTTCCTCCCCGCTGCCGCCAACGCGGAACTGGCGCAAGGCGCGACCGCGCCTGACTTCACGACGATGGGTGCGCTTGCCGGCAAGCCGATGAAGGTGAACCTCAAGGCGCTGCTCGCGAAGGGGCCGGTGGTGCTCTACTTCTACCCCAAGGCCTTTACCTCGGGCTGCACGATGGAAGCGCATGCCTTTGCCGAGGCGACGGCGGAATTTGCCAAGGCGGGCGCGACCGTGCTTGGCATGTCGAACGACGACCTGCCGACGCTGCAGAAGTTTTCCACCGCCGAATGCCGCGACAAGTTCACCGTGGCGGCCGCCTCGTCGGCGGTGATCAAGGCCTATGACGTGTCGCTCAAGGTGGCCGGTATTTCGAGTGGCCTGACCAAGCGCACCAGCTATGTGATTGCGAAGAATGGCAAGATCGTCCTGGTCCATTCCGACATGGACTACCGCGATCACGTGAAGCTCACCCTCGAGGCGGTTCAGAAGCTCAATAAGGGCTGAGCGCGGGGCGTTCGCGCCCCAGCGCCTCTTTACAAGGCGCGCCGCTTCGCTAAGCGGCTGGGCTCCCGCAATCTGGAGTGAGAAGCGTCATGCGTGCCGAAGGGCAGGCCCATATCGACCGCATCGAAGCCGCACTGCGGCTGGTGCGCAAGTTCCTCGACTGGGACCGCGCAGTGCGGCGGCTCGACGAACTCAACGCGCGGGTCGAGGATCCCAAGCTCTGGGATGATCCCAAGGGCGCCGAAGCGGTCATGCGCGAGCGGCGGCGGCTCGATGCGTCGATCGGCACGGTGAAGCAGATCGGGCAGGAAATGGCCGACGCAGTCGAGTTCATCGAGCTGGGTGAGATGGAAGGCGATGAGGCGACAGTGGCCGAGGGCCTCGCGAGCCTTGCGGCGCTGGCCGATCGGGCCGATGCGGACAAAGTCCAGGCGCTGCTGGCGGGCGAGGCGGACGGTTCCAACGCCTTCCTCGAAGTCCACGCCGGCGCTGGCGGCACCGAGAGCCAGGACTGGGCCGAAATGCTGCAGCGCATGTACACGCGCTGGGCGGAGCGGCACGGGTTCAGGGTCGACCTGCTCGACTATCATGCGGGTGAAGCGGCCGGCATTAAGTCTGCCACGCTGCTGATCAAGGGCGAGAACGCCTATGGCTATGCCAAGACCGAGAGCGGCGTGCACCGGCTCGTGCGCATCAGTCCCTACGACAGCTCGGCTCGGCGGCACACCTCGTTCAGCTCGGTCTGGGTCTATCCCGAGATCGACGACAACATCGACATCGAGATCAATCCCGCCGATCTCAAGATCGATACCTACCGCGCCTCGGGCGCGGGCGGACAGCACGTGAATACGACCGATTCGGCGGTGCGCATCACGCACGTGCCTTCGGGGATCGTCGTCGCCAGCCAGATCGACCGTTCGCAGCACAAGAACCGTGCGACCGCGATGGGCATGCTGAAGGCGCGGCTCTACGAAGCCGAGCTGGCCAAGCGCGAGGCAGCGGCGAGCGGCGAATATGCCGCCAAGACCGAGATCGGCTGGGGCCACCAGATCCGCTCCTACGTGCTCCAGCCCTATCAGCAGGTGAAGGACTTGCGCACGGGCGTGGTCAGCACCAACCCCACCGACGTGCTCGACGGTGCGCTCGATCCGTTCATGGCTGCCGCACTGGCGCAGCGGGTGACGGGCGAGAAGGTGACCGTGGAAGACGACGATTGAGCAGGCGCGTCCCCGCTTTGGCAGGGCTTATGGTGGCAGGGCTCATTGCACTGTCTGCCTGCCGCGCCGATGCGGGTGACGCTGGTCGTGCGCCGCAGGACCGCGCCTTTCCGCGCGCGGATCGTCCGGTCGCCAAGGTCGTCTCGACCCAATGGTCGACCGAGGAACTGCGCGACAAGCAGGGCGAGGCGCAAAGCGTGATGGACGAGGCGGCCGTTGCCCCCGGCATGACGGTTGCGGATATCGGCGCGGGCGAGGGCTACTACACCGTGCGTCTGGCCGCACGCGTGGGCGAAAAGGGCCGCGTGCTGGCGCAGGACATCGACGAGGGCGCGCTGCGCCGGCTTGGTGCGCGCATCGAGCGCGAGCAAGTGCAGAATGCGTCGATCAAGCAGGGTGCGCCCGATGATCCGCGCCTGCCAGTGGGCAGCTTCGACCGCGTATTCATGATCCATATGTATCACGAGATTGCCGAGCCTTATCCCTTCCTGTGGCGGCTCTGGCCGTCGCTGAAGCCTGGCGGATCGGTTATCGTGGTCGACGCTGACCGGCCGACCGATCAGCACGGAACGCCGGCGGCATTGCTTTTTTGCGAATTCGAGACAGCAGGCTTTCGCTTGGCCGCGTTTCGCCGTAAGCCGGACGTGTCAGGCTACTACGCTCAGTTCGTGCCTGCAGGAAACGGGCCGCCCGAGCCGGGCCGGATGCGATCATGTCCAGCTGGCAAGGTGGCCGGCAACGGTGCCAACAGCGGGGCCGGGGCGAGCAAGGTTGGGGGCCTCTAAGGGAAGACAATGTCTGCGTTCAAGGGTTTGAAGCCGATCCTGTATGGCGGCCGCGAAGTGTGGCCTCTTGTCGAGGGCGGCAAGGGTGTTGCAGCGACCAACCATGCCAGTTCAGGCGCGTGGGCGGCTGCGGGCGGTATCGGCACAGTCAGCGCGGTCAATGCCGACAGCTATGATCCGACGGGCAAGATCATCCCGCAGGTCTATTCGCAATTGACCCGCAAGGAACGCCATGAGCAGCTGATCCGCTATGCCGTCGATGGCGCAGTGGAACAGGTGCGCCGCGCCTATGATCTGGCAAGCGGAAAGGGCGCGATCAACATCAACGTGCTGTGGGAAATGGGCGGCGCGCAGCCAATCCTCGAAGCGGTGCTGGAGAAGACGCGCGGGCTCGTGGCGGGCGTCACCTGCGGTGCGGGCATGCCCTACAAGCTTTCCGAAATCGCCGCGCGCTACGGCGTGAACTATCTGCCGATCGTTTCCTCCGGACGCGCTTTTCGTGCGCTGTGGAAGCGGGCCTATCACAAAGTGCCTGAACTGCTGGGCGCGGTGGTCTATGAAGATCCGTGGCTGGCGGGCGGGCATAATGGCCTTTCCAACGCCGAAGACCCGAAGAAGCCCGAAGACCCCTATCCGCGCGTAAAAGTGCTGCGCGAGGTCATGCGCACCGAGGGCGTGCCCGACAGCGTGCCGATCGTGATGGCAGGCGGCGTGTGGTACTTGCGCGAGTGGGACAACTGGATCGACAACCCCGAACTCGGCGCGATCGCCTTCCAGTTCGGCACACGCCCGCTGCTGACCGAGGAAAGCCCGATCCCGCAGGCGTGGAAGGACCACCTCCGCACGCTGGACCCGGGTGACGTGCTGCTTCACCGCTTTTCGCCGACGGGGTTCTATTCCTCGGCGGTTCGCAACCCGTTCCTGCGTGCGCTCGAAGCGCGTTCGGAGCGCCAGATCCCCTATTCCAAGGTTTCGGCGGGCGAGCACACGGTGCAGCTCGACGTCGGCGTCAAGGGCAAGAACTTCTGGGTCACTCCTGCGGACCGCGACCGCGCCCGCACGTGGTTCGGCGCCGGGTTCACCCACGCGCTGCGCACGCCCGATGATACCGTCGTCTTCGTGGCGACGGCCGAGCGCGAGGAAATCCAGCAGGACCAGAAGGACTGCATGGGCTGCCTTTCGCATTGCGGCTTCTCGTCGTGGAAGGACCACGACGACTATACCACCGGGCGACTCGCCGATCCGCGCAGCTTCTGCATCCAGAAGACCTTGCAGGACATCGCCCATGGCGGGCCGATCGACGAGAACCTGATGTTTGCGGGGCACGCTGCCTATCGCTTCAAGCAGGATCCGTTCTATTCCAACAACTTCACACCCACCGTGAAGCAGCTGGTGGACCGTATTCTGACGGGGGACTGAGCCTATGGTGCCGCGCCCCGGACCAGCAAAGCCCGGACGAACCAAGACTCAACCAGCCAGAACCGGGGCTCCGCCGCGCTGGCGCTGGGCGCTGGAGTTTCTGGCGCTGCCCAAGATCCATGCCGCACCGCTGCGCGCGCCGGTCACGGTGCCGGAGTTCGGGCGGGGCCGCCCAGTCATCGTCATTCCTGGCATGATGTCGGCCGACCGCGCGACCGCGCTGCTGCGCCATTCGCTGGAGGCAGCGGGCTTTGCCGCACAGGGTTGGGGCGAGGGCATGAACACCGGCGCCCGGCCGGCCGAGATCGCCCGGCTCGAGCAGCGGCTTTGCGATCTCGCGGCGCGTTCGGGCGAGAAGGTGGTGCTCATCGGGTGGAGCCTTGGCGGGCTTTATGCCCGCGTGCTGGCGCAGCGCCATCCCGAAGCGTGCCGGCTGGTGCTGACACTGGGCTCGCCCTTTTCCGGCGACCGGCGGGCCAACAATGCCTGGCGGCTCTACGAAGCGATCAACGATCACAAGGTCGACGCGCCGCCCTTTGCCGAGGACCCGGGAGTCAAACCGCCGTTGCGCACGGTCGCAGTATGGTCAAAGCGCGACGGGATCGTGGCGCCGCACTGCGCGGCGGGCGAAGCTGGCCAATCGGACCGGGTGATCGAGGTGCCCTACAAACATTTCGAACTGGCAAGCGCACGCGGTGCGGTGCGGGCGGTGCTGGAGATTTTGCGCGAGGAATTGGGGTAGGCGATCTCGCTTGGCAATCGAGCTTGAGGCAGCCTCAGCCACGGTTCGCCTGCAATTGCTGGAACACGCCGAGGCGGTCGGCGATCTGCCAGTGGCCGGTGAGGCGGTCCTCGGCGTCGAATCCATAGGCGGTCGCGCCGGACATGCGGATCGTCCGGCCGGTCGCGGGGAAGCCAGGGAAGTCGCCGAGGTGGGTGGCTTCCCAGGTCCAGGTCATGATCACCGTATCTGCGTCCTCGGCCATACGCAGCACGGTGAAGCGCTGGTCGGGGCAGGGCGCGCGCGACTGGAGCAGCCGCTCGGCAAAGCTGGCGGGATCGAGCGTTCTCCCCTCCCACGGATCGCCGGGATCGTGGTGGATGGTGTAGGCGGGGGCGAGGTAGGCTGGCACGGCCCCAGCCTCGCCCCGGTTCCACACGGCCTCGATGAAGGCGGCGAGGCGAACCTTGCGGTCGCTCACGTCACTCAAACTCCCACGCCCGCTCGCCGTGGCTGGTCAGATCGAGGCCCTCGCGTTCCTCGTCCTCTGTCACGCGCATCGGGATCACCATGGCGACGGCCAGCGCGCAGATCACGGTGCCGAGCGCACTCCACGCGGCCACGGCGCCGACGCCTGCGGCCTGCGCGAAGAGCTGGCGGGCAAGGCCCATGCCCTCGTTGTAGCCGACGCCGCCGAGCGCAGGCTCGAGGAACACCGCCAGCAGCAGCGAGCCGACAATGCCGCCCATGCCGTGGACCGCGAAGACATCGAGCGAATCGTCGATCTCGATGCGGCGCTTCACGAGGAGGATCATCGGGTAGCAGACGAAGGCAGCGGCCAGGCCGAAGAGGATCGCCGCGCCCGGCGCGATAAAACCTGCGGCAGGCGTGACCGTGGCGAGGCCCGCGATGGCGCCGGTCGCGAAGCCCACCGAGGTCGGCTTGCCGATGCTCACCTTCTCGATGGCGAGCCAGGCAAGTGCTGCGGCGCAAGCGGCGGCGTGGGTGTTGATGATGGCCGAGGCGGCATCATCGGTGGCGGTCAGCGCGGAGCCGCCGTTGAAACCGAACCAGCCGACCCAAAGCATGGCCGCGCCGATCATGGTCAGCGCGGGCGAATGCGGCAGCATCTGCGCCTTGGGGAAGCCGGTGCGCTTGCCCAGCAGCAGCGCCGCGACGAGGGCGGAGACGCCCGCCGTGGTGTGGACGACGATACCGCCCGCATAGTCCATCGTTCCGAGCCGGCTCGCCAGCCAGCCGCCGCCCCATATCCAGTGTGCGACTGGGGCGTAAACGATGAGGCTCCACAGCGCGGCAAAGCCGACAACCCAGCCGAAGCGGGCACGATCGACCCAGGCGCCGACCATCAGCGCCGGCGTGATCGCGGCGAACATCATCTGGAACAGCGCGTAGGCGCTTTCCGGCACGAGCGTGCCATCGCGCACATTGCCGAGCTGGGTGAGCATCCAGGCCGAGCCACCGCCGAGCCAGCCGTTCGAAACGGGGCCGAAGGCGAGCGTATAGCCGACCATGATCCACAGCAGCGAAGTGATCGCGGCAATCGCGCCGATCTGGATGGCGACGGCGAGGAAGCCCTTGGCACGGACAAGGCCGCCGTAGAACAGCGTGAGGCCGGGCAGCGTCATCAGCAGAACCAGCGCGGAGGAAGCGAGCAGCCAGGCGGTATCACCGCTGTCCGCCGCATCGAGCGCCTCGACAGGCATACCCGCATTCTGGGCATGGCCAAGCGCAGGCAGCGCAAGGACGCAGGCGGCAAGGGCCACCGTGATGATCTTTCTCATGTCCGTCTCTCCCCCCGCACGCGACTCGTTTTGTTTTCTATGCCCAGCCTTCGAGCACCTGATCGGGCGGACGGTGTCCGTCGGCCCAGAAGCGGATATTGGCAATGATCTTGTCGCCCGAGGCGAGGCGGCCTTCGAATGTGGCGCTGCCCATGTGCGGCAGGAGCGAGACATTGCCGAGCGCGAGCAGGCGCGGATCAATCTTGGGTTCGTGCGCGAAGACATCGAGCCCCGCGCCGCCGATGCGCCCTTCCTGCAGCGCCTCGATCAGCGCGTTCTCGTCCACCACATCGCCGCGCGCGGTGTTTACCAAATAGGCTTCGGGCTTCATCAGCGCGATGCGCCGCGCGTCCATCAGCATGTGTGTTTCGGGCGTGGAGGGGCAGTGCAGCGTGACGATGTCCGCCTCGCGCACCAGCGCATCGAGATCGGGCTCGTAGCGCGCACCGACCATGCGCTCGAAGGCTTCGGGAAGGCGCTGGCGGTTGTGGTAGACGATCTCGAGCCCGAAGGCGCGGGCGCGGTGGGCAACCGCCTGGCCGATGCGGCCCATGCCGATGATGCCGAGGCGTTTGCCCGCGATCCGGTGGCCGAGCAGCGTGGACGGCGCCCAGCCGGCCCAATCGCCCGAGCGGATCACGCGGCCGCCTTCGGCGAGGCGGCGCGAAACGGCGATGATCAACGACAGCGTCATGTCCGCCGTATCGTCGGTGAAGACGCCGGGGGTGTTGGTGACCAGGATTTTCCGCGCGCGAGCCGCTGAAAGATCGATGTGGTCGGTTCCTGCGCCAAAGCTGGCGATCAGGCCGAGTTGCGGGCCCGCGCTGGCGATGAGGTCGGCGTCGATCCGGTCGGTAACCGTGGGGACGAGGACGTGAGCCGACTGCATCGCCGCCTTGATTTCGTCCTGCGGAAGCGGACGGTCATTCGCATTGAGCGTGACATCGAACAACTCGGCCATGCGCACCTCGGTCTCGGGCAGCAGGCGGCGGGTCACGAAGACGCGGGGGCGACCTTCGATCCGGCGGGTGGGCCGGTAGTCGGCGCCGGGAGAACCGGAGGGGGTGTGGGCGGCGGGCATGGCTTATCGCTATGCCGCATGCGCCTTCCCGGTCAAGCACCCGGTTGCCCAAGGCCGCGAATGCTGTATCGCAGGATAGGTGGCGATGACGGAGGAAGGTTGATCGTGTCCCAGTACGGAAGGCGATTTGCGATCCTGCTGGCGCTTGCGGCCATGACCGGCGCCACGGCCGCGCCGTTGCGCGCGGCGGATGACGAGAACGGCCCCTACTGGGCCTCGCTGCGCGACCAACCGGCTAATCTGCGTGTTGGCCCGGGTCGCGAGTATCGCATCAGCTGGGTCTATGTGCGCGCCGGAGTGCCCATGAAAGTGCTGCGCATGATCGGCGGCTGGCGGCTCGTCGAGGATATCGACGGCGCGCGCGGATGGATGCTGGCGCAGTTCCTCTCGCGCACGCGCACCGCGACGGTGAAGGGCCCGATTGCCGAAATTCGCGAGAACTCCGATGGAACAGGCCACCTGCTGTGGCGCGCCGAGCCCGGCGTGACCGGCAAGCTGGGCGATTGCGGCCCGGCCTGGTGCAAGTTCGATATCGACGGCCGGCGCGGATTTGTGGCCAAGGCGGCTGTCTGGGGCGCCGAATAAGGGGGCCCGCTGGTGCAGGCCCCCTTAGGAATCCGGACTTAGACCAGCTCGATCGCGACCGCGGTGGCTTCGCCGCCGCCGATGCACAGGCTGGCGACGCCGCGCTTCTTGCCGTGGCGTTGGAGCGCCCCGATCAGCGTGGTGACGATGCGCGCGCCCGATGCGCCGATCGGATGGCCAAGCGCGGTGGCGCCGCCGTGGACATTGATCTTCTCATGGGCAATGCCAAGGTCGTGCATCGCGAACATCGCAACGCAGGCGAAGGCTTCATTCACTTCGAACAAATCGACGTCATTCACGCTCCACCCGGCACGATCGAGCAGCTTGGTGATTGCGCCGACGGGGGCAGTGGTGAAGTCCTTGGGCGCCTGCGCGTGCGCGGCCATGGCAACAACGCGGGCGACGGGGGTAAGGCCATCGGCAGCAGCGACGCTCGCACGTGTCAGAACAAGCGCGGCGGCGCCGTCCGAGATCGAGGACGAGGTGGCCGCGGTGATCGTGCCGTCCTTGGCGAAAGCGGGCTTCAAGGCGGGGATCTTGTCCGGCTTGCCCTTGCCCGGGGCCTCGTCGGTATCGACCACGGTCTCTCCAGTGCGGCTGACGACCTTCACCGGTGCGATTTCGGCGACGAAGGCGCCTTCGGCAATCGCGGTCTGCGCGCGGCGCAGCGATTCGATGGCGTAGGCATCCTGCTGCTCGCGGGTGAGCTGATACTCGTTGGCGGTGTCTTGCGCGAAAGTGCCCATCGCACGGCCGGCTTCATACGCATCTTCAAGGCCGTCGAGGAACATGTGGTCGTAAGCCGTATCGTGGCCGATGCGCGCGCCCGAGCGGTGCTTCTTGAGGAGGTAGGGGGCGTTCGTCATGCTTTCCATGCCGCCAGCGACAACCATGTCGATCGAGCCCGAAGCGAGCGCTTCGGCGCCCATGATCATCGCCTGCATGCCCGAGCCGCAGACCTTGTTGACCGTGGTTGCCTGGACCGACGTCGGCAGGCCTGCGTGGATCGCGGCCTGGCGGGCCGGGGCCTGGCCGAGACCGGCGGGCAGCACACAGCCCATGTAAACGCGGTCGACCTTTTCGCCCGCGATCCCGGCGCGCTCGACCGCGGCCTTGACTGCTGTGGCGCCAAGCTGGGTGGCGGAGACATCGGAGAGCGATCCCTGCATGGCGCCCATCGGGGTGCGCGCGAAGGACAGGATGACGACGGGATCGGCGGCGGAGAATTGGACCATGGAAAGGATTCCTGTGTTAAGGGACCGCGCCTGGCCCCGGAGGCTGACCTTTATGTAACCTCCGGGGGCTACGAATTCAATTCACGCGGGGACGCAAAGCGATGCGAGGATCTCTAGCTTGACGGTCGTGCTGATCCTTGCCGCCATGGTGCTGGGTGCAGTGATCGGCAGCTTTCTGGGCGCGGTGCTGGTTCGCCTGCCCGATGGCCGCTCGGTGCTGACCGGGCGCTCGATGTGCGATACCTGCGACAAGGAGCTGGTGCCCGCCGAACTGATCCCGATCGTTTCGTGGGTGATCCAGGGCGGGAAATGCCGCGCCTGCGGATCGGCGATCGATCGCTGGCAGCTTGCCGCTGAGATCGGTGGCGCTGCCATCGGCGTAATCGCCATCACGCTGAGCTATTTTCCGATCTGGGCGATGTTGCTCGGCTGGCAGCTCCTGCTGCTGGCGTTGCTGGACTTGCGCCACATGTGGCTGCCGCGCCAGCTTACGGCGCTGCTGGGTGCGAGCGGGGCTCTTTTCGCGCTTGTCATGGGATATTGGGCAGAGGACGTGATGATCCTCGTCCAGTCGCTGGTCGGCGGGGTCTTCGGTTTCGCTGCGCTCTGGCTGATCGGGCAGGGCTACAAGGCCTGGCGGGGGCAGGAAGGGCTGGGGGGCGGTGATCCGCCTTTGCTGGGCGCGATCGGGCTGTGGCTGGGGCCGCTTGGCGTGATCCATACACTGCTGGTGGCGAGCCTTGGCGGGCTGGCGGTGGCGTTCGTGCTGTGGCGCGGGGGCCAGCGCATCGCACCAGACACGATGCTGCCGCTGGGGACCTTGCTGGCGGTGGCGGCATGGCCCGTCTTCCTGTGGCAGGGGTTATGATACTGCAAATCAATATCAAAATTTGATCATTCCTATGCAGAGGCGCAGCGCCCGGAAAACCGCGAAACTGCGTGTCATCCACAGACAAAAGCTTGGATTTAGAGCCTCATCGGGCCATGCCGCACTTGCACATGGCCCCGCCCGGGACTAGGGCGCGGGGCGACATAGAAACAGGCGAGTCAATCCTTTGGCCGAGCAACTGCCTTACCTCGCGCAATATCTGCCGATCCTCATCTTTCTCGGCATCGCGCTCGCGCTTTCCAGCGCTTTCGTGTTCCTGCCGATGGGCGTGGCGCGGCTGACCGGCGCGCACAATCCCAATGCCGAAAAGCTCAGCGAGTATGAATGCGGCTTCCCCGCGTTCGAGGATCCGCGCAGCCAGTTCGACGTGCGCTTCTACCTCGTCGCGATCCTGTTCATCATCTTCGATCTTGAAGCGGCATTCCTGTTTCCCTGGGCGGTAAGCCTCAAGGAAAGCGGCTGGGCGGGCTGGGGCACGATGATGGTGTTCCTGTTCGAACTGATCATCGGCTTTATCTACGCGTGGAAGAAAGGGGCGTTGGACTGGGAATGAGCACCATGAATCCTTCTGCGACGCCAACCTCATCGATCATCCCGGCGACAGCGGCAGACCTGCCGTCCGCGCCCGATGCCGCCTTCTTTGACAGCCTGAACGCCGAAGTTTCGGACAAGGGCTTCCTCGTCACCAGCACCGAGGAGCTGTTTCAGTGGGCGCGCACCGGCTCGCTGTGGTGGATGACTTTCGGGCTTGCCTGCTGCGCGGTCGAGATGATCCACGTCAACATGCCGCGTTATGACATGGAGCGCTTCGGCGTCGCCCCGCGCGCGTCCCCTCGCCAGTCTGACGTGATGATCGTGGCCGGCACGCTGTGCAACAAGATGGCCCCGGCGCTGCGCAAGGTTTACGATCAGATGTCGGACCCCAAATACGTCATCTCAATGGGCAGCTGCGCCAATGGCGGCGGCTATTACCACTACAGCTATTCGGTGGTGCGCGGGTGCGACCGGATCGTGCCCGTGGACATCTACGTGCCGGGCTGCCCGCCGACCGCCGAGGCGCTGCTCTATGGCGTAATGCAGTTGCAGCGGAAGATCCGCCGCGCTGGCACGCTGGAACGGTAAGGGAGCAAGGCCGATGGCAGTCCATCATTCCGC
>CAILIO010000172.1 GCA_903834285.1 uncultured Sphingomonadales bacterium
CCCCCTTCGCCATCCCCGCTCCCCCCTTCGTCATCCCCGCTCCCCCCTTCGTCATCCCCGCGAAGGCGGGGATCCGAAGCGCCCAGCCACCGCACCAAGCCCAAGGACCTCGATCCGCTGTCCTACACTCCCCGAATTTGCCACAGTCACCGCTCGCTATTTGAAATCGTGAGTCCATCCGCAGAAACGCCGCACTGTTTGCCGTCATCCTGTCACTCTTCGCCTGCAAAATATTGATACAATTATACATTCAGGAAAAATCGAGGGTGACACGGTGTAACTTGTGTCACCCTCGATGCCCCATCGCACCCGATTTCGCTTGCATCGAATGCGCGTTTTTGATCAAAACAATCATAATCAATCATTCGTCCGGGAGAGACGCCGTGTTCATGCCCCCCATCCGCGTCCTCGGCGCACTCCTCCTCGCCGGCACCGCACTTGTGCCACTGCACGCCCAGCAGGCCGCCGACCCGCTGGCCGAAGCCTTCCGCGATCCTCCGATGTCCGCCCGCCCGCGCGTCTGGTGGCACTGGATGAACGGCAACGTTACCGAGGAGGGTATCAGGCTCGATCTCGAATGGATGAAGCGCATCGGCATCGGCGGAGCGCAGACCTTCGATGCCCAGCTGCAGACCCCGCAAGTCGTCGAAAAACGGCTCGTCTACATGACGCCGGAGTGGAAGCTCGCCTTCCGCACCGCCGCTGAAACCGCCGACAAGCTCGGCCTCGAACTCGCCATCGCCGCCTCGCCCGGCTGGAGCGAAACCGGCGGGCCCTGGGTCAAACCCGAAGACGGCATGAAGAAGCTCGTCTGGTCCGAAACCCGCGTCTCAGGCGGCAAACCCTTCAACGGCAAGCTCGCCGCGCCGCCTGCGATCACCGGCCCGTTCCAGGACCTCGGCATGCAGCCCGAGATCGGCTCGGACCATCCCAAGACGGGCCTCCCTCAGCTCTACCGTGATACCTACGTCCTCGCCGTCCCGGAAACCGCGGCCCCGCTCGTGCCTGCCTACTCCGCCTCTTCGGGCGTGATAGACCAGACAGCGCTGGCCGACGGCCGCCAGACCAGCGTGATCGAGCTGCCCGCCGGCACGGGCGAAGCTCCCGCATGGATCCGCGCCGATTTCGCCGCCCCGCAGCAAGTCCGCTCGGCTACGCTCGCCATGCCTCCGGTCTCGCTGTTCAGCGCCGCGCACTACGCTCCAGTCCTCGAGGCAAGCGAGGACGGCAGCACCTTCCGCGAGGTGACGCGCTTCCCGACCGGAACCTCTGCCGAGTACACCGTCACCTTCCCTGCCGTCACCGCCAAGGCGCTGCGCGTGCGCTTCCTCGCCGAACAGAGTGGCTTCGGCCTTCCCACACCACCTGCACCTGGCGTCGAATTCCCCGCCTTCCCCGGTTTCATGGCGAGCGCACCGCACGTCATCGTCAGCGAACTCACCTTCTCCGCCGCACCGCGCACCCACCGCTTCGAAGAGAAAGCCGGTTTCGCCACCACGCTCGATTACAACGCGATCCCCACGCCCGATGCGCCCGCGCTTCCTGTCGGCGCGGTGATCGACCTGACGGCCAGGATGCAGCCCGACGGGAGCCTCGATTGGACCCCGCCCAAGGGCCAATGGCGCGTCCTCAGGCTCGGCTATTCGCTCACCGGCACCGAGAACCACCCCGCCCCGCCCGAAGCGACCGGGTTCGAGGTCGACAAATTCGATGCCGATGCCGTCCGCCGCTATATCAACACCTACCTCGACACCTATATCGCCGCCGCCGGACCGGACCTGATCGGTAGCCATGGCGTCCGCGCGCTCCTCAACGACAGCATCGAGGTCGGCGCGAGCAACTGGACTCCGCGCCTCGTCGCCGAATTCAAGGCCCGGCGCGGTTATGATGCGGTGCCGTGGCTTCCCGCGCTGACCGGCGTAATCCTTGGCAGCCCGGCACGCACCGACGCATTCCTCCACGATTTCCGCGCAACCCTCTCCGATCTCATGGCGGACGCGCATTACAAAACCATCGCCGAGGAAGCCCACAAGCGCGGCCTGTTCCACTATTCCGAAGCGCTCGAAGACAAGCGCCCCTCCTTGGGCGATGACATGGCGATGCGCCGCCACGCCGATGTGCCGATGGCGGCGATGTGGTCCTACGACACCGGACATGGCCAACCCCAGCCAACACATCAGGGCGACATGCGCGGCGCGGCCTCGGTCGCCCACGTCTATGGGCAGAACCTCGTCGCGGCGGAATCGCTCACCGCCGCGCTCCAGCCTTGGGCCTTCGCCCCGCGCGACTTGAAGCCCATGATCGACATGGAATTCGCTCTCGGCGTCAATCGTCCGGTGATCCACACCTCGGTCCACCAGCCGTTAACTGACAAGGCCCCCGGCTTCTCACTGTTCATCTTCGGCCAGTATTTCAACCGTCTCGAAACCTGGGGCGAGCAGGCCCGGCCTTGGGTCGATTACATGGCGCGCAGCAGCTACATGCTCCAGCAGGGCCGCAATGTCGCCGATGTGGCGTACTTCTATGGCGAGGAAGCCCCACTCACCGCGCTTTTCGCCAAGACCGTGCCGGGCGATCTTCCCCGCGCGAACGCCTTCGATTTCGTCAATCCCGATGTGCTGCTGAACCAGCTTTCCAACGATGGGCCTGACCTCGTCGCGAAGAGCGGCGCACGCTACAAGGCGCTCTACCTTGGCGGCAGCTCGGCGCGCATGAGCCTCGCCGTGCTTCAGCGCATCGCCACGCTCGTGCGCGGCGGCGCGACCCTGATCGGCGAGAAGCCCACCGGCTCGCCGGCGCTCATGGACGACCCGGCCGAGTACACGCGGATCGCCGATGCCCTGTGGAACGGCGACACTGGCAAGGGCCGCGTGCTCGGCAGCCGTGATCCTGACGGCGCGCTGGCAACGCTCGGCATCGCGCCAGACATGACTTACACTAGGACCGCGCCCGATACCTCGCTCCTGTTCGTCCACCGCAAGACCCCGGACGCCGAAATCTACTACATCACCAACCGTAAGGACCGCACCGAACCCACGACGCTGAGCCTCGCTCAGATCGGCAAAGCCCCCGAATGGTGGGACGCCGCAACGGGCAAGGCAGCTCCGCTCGGCTACACCACCAGGGACGGCCGAACCGAAATCGCGCTCACCCTGCAGCCCTGGCAGTCAGGCTTCGTCGTGTTCCGCAAGGCCGGCCCCGCGAGCCGCGCCGTGCGTCAACCTACTCACGTACCGCTCGTGGTGTTTTTGGGACCATGGAACGTTGCCTTCCAGCCGGGACGCGGCGCGCCGGATACCTTGGTTATGCCCCATCTCTCCGACTGGTCGCAGCACGCCGATCCGGGTGTGCGCTATTTCTCCGGCACCGCCACGTATCGCCAAACCTTCAAATTGCCGGCGAAGGTCAGCGACCATCTTGTGCTTGATCTCGGCGAGGTCCGTGAGCTTGCCGAGGTGATCCTCAACGGCAAATTGGCAGGCATTCTATGGAAACCGCCCTACCGCGCCGATCTGTCTGGCCTAACCAAGTCGGGCACCAACACGCTCGAAATCCGCGTCACCAACCTATGGGTAAACCGCCTCATCGGCGATGCCCAACCAGGTGCAAAGCCGATCACGTTCACCACGCTGAAAACCTACCGAGCAGACGCGCCGCTGCGGCCCTCGGGGCTGTTGGGCCCGGTTACGCTGGTCGCAGAGAAGTAGCACGCTGAACCTGAATTCCGGTTTCCTGTTAAGGCAGCTTTCGTCGCCCCGTGCTTGACACG
>CAILIO010000173.1 GCA_903834285.1 uncultured Sphingomonadales bacterium
TCTTGAATGGTGGTCAAAACTACACTGGAGGGCGATGTTGGCAAAGAAGGTTATTTCAAAAGGGCTTTTGATTAAAACCAGGGTACCAGTGCCACTTCCAATGAGCCCATTACCTTCGGTTTACGGTGACAGTTGAAACAATCCCTGAAAGTCACCTAGCTCAATCTTGCCACACCCCAAACGTACCCCATAAATAACAGACGCGTCTGTTATTTATAAACCGCTGTCCTACAAGCACCGCCGTCCGGCATGATCCCCCCATGCCCCACGAATCCAACGCAATTCCGCCATTTTCCGCCCCGCAGGGGTATGCCGGAAGGAGACGCGCCGGGCCTGCAAGTTTCCCCTCAGGACTGTGTCAACTGTGTCAACTTGTCCCGCCCAAAGACAGGCTTCTTGGCTCGTCAACTGCGCACCAACCGCCCCGGCCGCGCGCCGGTGTCGGTGTCGTTCTCGCGGATCATCACGCCGTTGCAGAAGGTGGCGGCATAACCCTTCACCGGCTGCATCAACCGCGTCCCGCCCGCCGGCAGATCGTGGTGCGCGACATGGGGGGAGACGGTCAGCCCCGCGTAGTCGATCACGTTGATGTCCGCCCGCTTGCCGGGTTCCAGGAGCCCGCGATCCTTGAAGCCGTAGAGCGCGGCATTGCGCGCGGTCTGCTTGTGGACGAGGAATTCGAGCGGCAAGGTCGGCCCGCTCTTGCGGTCGCGCGTCCAGTAGCTGAGCTGGGTCGTCGGCATCGTCGCGTCGCAGATCAGCGTCACATGCGCGCCCGCGTCGCTGAGGCCGGTCACGGTATCGGGGTGGCGCAGCATTTCCTCCAGCACGGCAAGGCTCTTGGGCTGGTTGTCGCGCGTGAGCGCCTGGAAGCTCTTGCCCTCGTCCTCCAGCATCGCATCGTAGAGATACTCCAGCGCATCGCGCCCCTCCGCCTTGGCCTTCGCGCCGATCGAGGCGGACTTTTCGGCTTCGAAGTTGATCGGCTCGGTCAGCGGATAGAGGCTCGCCGCGCCCCGGCGAAACAGGCCGTAGACGTTCTGCATCGAACCCGGCGCCTCATGAGGCACATCGCGTTCGGAGAGGATCTGCTGCTTGATCTCCGAATCGCGCATCGCCTGCACGCGATCTGCCAGCGGCAGGTGCGCCAGCTTTTCGAGGTAGGTCGGGCGGCGCATGAAGGCGTGATAGCTGCTGAGGCCATGGATAAAGCCGATGATCCGCGAGGGCACTTGCGGGAACAGATGCGCGCCGTCCGCATTGGCCTCGCGGCAGCGGTCCAGCATCTGCCGCCACAGATCGGGCGCATATTCGCGGATTTCCACCAGCGTGAACGTCAGCGGCCGCCCGCTTTCCTCCGAGATACGGCGGAACAGTTCGAGCTCGGCAAGCGGCTCGCTGCGTTCGCCGCCCAGCGCTTCGAGCTTGCCAACGGTCCCCGCCGGGATCGCCTCGATCACCCCTTTGCCGAGCTTCCTGAACCGCCGCGCGATGGCGAGCAGCTCTTCCTCCGGCGCAAAGGTGCCCGGCACCGGCTCACCCCACAGCGCGCGGTGGCCGATGGTGCGCGAGGTGGAGAAACCCACCGCGCCCGCCGCCACGGCTTCCTCGACCAGATCGGCGATGCGCTCGATATCCTCGGGGCTCGCGTCCTCGTTGGTCCGCCCGCGCTCGCCCATCGCGTAATACCGCACCGCGCCATGCGCGATCTGCGCGCCCACATCGATCGCGTATTCGCGGGAGGCGATGTAATCCATGTATTCGGGAAAGCTCTCCCAGCGGCCCCACTCGATCCCTTCGTAGAGCGCGGTGCCGGGGATGTCCTCCACCCCTTCCATCAGCTCGATCAGTTCCTTCTCCTGCCCCGGCCGTACCGGCGCGAAGCCCACGCCGCAATTGCCCATGACCACGGTGGTGACGCCGTTGTGAGAGGAGGGGGCGAGCTCGTCATCCCAGCTGACCTGGCCATCATAATGCGTGTGAATGTCGATCCAGCCGGGCGTCACGATATGCCCCTCGGCATCGATCTCGCGGGCGGCTGTGCCGGATACTTTGGGGCCGATCTCGGTGATCATCCCGTCCGTGAAGGCGATATCGCCGATGAACGGCGCGGCGCCCGAACCATCGACGATCTTGCCGCCGC
This sequence comes from uncultured Sphingomonadales bacterium, assembly GCA_903834285.1. Lineage (GTDB taxonomy): Bacteria > Pseudomonadota > Alphaproteobacteria > Sphingomonadales > Sphingomonadaceae > Novosphingobium. Next base: position 2,144 of record CAILIO010000173.1, read on the forward strand.
GGATGATCACATCATGCATCACGCTCTCCCCTGGGTCCTCGTTTGCGCCGAGGATAGGGCAAAGCGCGAGGGTGCGCGCCCAGCAAAAGTGCTCAGCGCACCACCTCGCCCCCCTTCATCACGTGCGCCACGCGGGTCAGCGCCGCGATGTCGGCGGTGGGATCGCCGGGCACCGCAATCATGTCTGCAAAGTGGCCGGGTGACAGCGCACCGACGTCCTTGCTCCAGCCCATAAGTTCCGCCGCGCTGGTGGTGGCGGCCTGGATCGCCTGCATCGGCGTCATCCCATAGCGCACCATATACGCGAACTGGCGCGCGTTCTCGCCATGCGGGAAGACCCCGGCATCGGTCCCGAACGAAAGTCGCACGCCCGCCTTGACCGCCTTGGTGAACGCTTGGCGCTGCGCGGCAGTGGTCTCGTCGTTCTTGCGCAAGTAGTTCTCGGGCCAGTGCTCGCGGCGGCCGACATCGGCGATGTAGTCGCCGTTGTAGACATCCATGTCGAGCCAGACGCCCTTGGCCTTGGCGAGCGCGATGCCTTCGTCGTCGATCAGGCTGGCATGCTCGATCGCGCGGACCCCGGCGCGGATCGCGGCCTTGATCCCGCCCGCGCCGTGGGCATGCGCCGTCACCCACGAATGCCGCGCGGCGGCAACTTCGACCGTCGCGCGCATTTCGTCCTCGGTCAGTTCCTGCTGCCCTGCCTCGGTGCCACTGGCGAGAACCGCACCGGTGGCAATGAGCTTGATCGAATCCGCCCCGTGCTGGAACAGGTAATTGGCCTTGGCGCGCGCATCCGCCGCATCGGTTATCACGCCGGCGCGCATATCATCGGGAATGCGCACATCTGGCGAAAACCCGGTTACCTCACCGCCGCCGCCCGGCACGGTCACGTAAGCGCCCACCGCCTGCATGCGCGGCCCGATCACATCGCCGCGATCGATCGCCTCGCGCAGTTCGACATCGGCAAAGGCGCGGAAAGACCCGACATCGTGCACTGTGGTGAAACCCGCCATCAGCGTGGTGCGGGCATTGCGCGCGCCGATATAGGCGATCTCCATGGGCGAATGGAGCAGCGGCTCGGCGACATTGGAGGTCTGCCCGGTATCGGCAAGGTGGACGTGGCAATCGATCAGGCCGGGCAGCACCGTGAACGCCGACCAATCGACCAGCTTCGCGCCTTCGGGCACAGGGCCATCGGGCAGGACGGCCGCCACGCGGCCATCCTCCACCCGCAGCAGTCTGGCGCCGAGCAAGGCGCCTGCCTCTGGATCGACGAGGTGCCCCGCCCTTACATAAAGCGTTTCGGCATGGGCGGGCATGGCGACGGCAAGCCCGAAGGCCGCGGCGAGGATGGTGCGCATCATGCGCGCCTTTCTGCCCGATCCGCACCGCCTTGGCGAGAGATCAGGACGCCGGATTGTATTTCGTCAGGAAGGCCTCCAGCTTGTCGAGCCAGAGCTTGAGGTTGGCATTGCTCGAGAAGCCGTGCCCCTCCCCCTTGAGCGTCA
>CAILIO010000174.1 GCA_903834285.1 uncultured Sphingomonadales bacterium
AGCCTTCAGCCAGCCGCCAGCGATCGAGCGCCAGATCCACGCACCAGATCGCCATAATCCGGCGCGCGAGAACCGGCGAGCTCGGCGGCGAGAGCAGTGTCGTCATCGCGCAAAGTCCAGTGTCCGGGTTGAAAGGTGTGGGCGCGGAACAGCTCCGCGCTCCATGTCGCGCGGCCCGGCGCCTGCAGGTTCCAGCGCGGCGGAGGCGAGGCGGCAGCGGCGGCGCGCCAGCGCATCCGCGCCGAGCCGAGATCGGTGCGCGCATCGAGCCGCACCAGCCAGAGCGCGGTGCCGTGCTTTTCCGCCGCAAGGCTGAGGCGGCGCGAGGCAGTAAAATCGAGCGCGCGCGGATTGCCCGCGATCTCCCCGATCACGAAAGCAAGGTCGCGGCAGCGCAGCCCCTCTTCCAGCGCAAAGAGCGCGTCCTCGGGCGTCGTGGCGGCGACATGGATCAGGCGGTGGCGCAAGTGCGGTGGGAGCCCGGGGCGATAGGGCCGGCCCGACAGCCTGAGCGCCGCCTTGTCCTGCACCCAGAGCCAGGGGCGCTGGTCCTCTGCATCATCGAACAGGGCATCGCGGGCAAGGGCAAGCGCCAGCCCCGCCCCGCTCGCCTCACCGGCAGGGGCGAAGACTTCGGCATGGCGGCAGCCGGTGGCGCGCCCCGGCTTCCAGTGCGCCGCGCGGGCCGTGGTGGCAAGGCCGCGCCGCAATCCCGCAGGCAGCGGCGGGGAGAGAACATGGACAGGGGAACGGGATTCGATTCGGTTCATGTTCCTATTATGTTCTTATTCTCCTGCCATGCAAGCACCTCTCCGCGCCCCCTGCCCTTCCATGCAAAAGGACCGCCTCCCGGGGGGGAAGCGGTCCTCATGGTTTTGCGCAGGTGCGCGATCAGATGATCGGCGGCACCGACTGCGGCGGAATGTCCGCATCCGTCTCATGCACTTCGACCGTGCCCCGGCCCAGATGGCTGCGGCTGCGGCTGTAGGTATAGTAGATCACCAGTCCGACCAGCGCCCAGCCGAAGAACAGCAGGATCGTCTCGCGCGAGAGGCTGAAGAACAGGTAGACGCAGCCCGCTATCGAGATAGGCGCGACCACCGCCACCGCCGGCGTGCGGAACGGACGGTGCCGGTTGGCATCGGTCCGGCGCAGCACCAAGACCGCGATCGAAACCGCGGCAAAGGCGAAGAGCGTGCCCGAGTTGGACACGTCGGCCAGCAGGCCCACGGGGAAGAACGCCGCGAACAGCGCCACGAAAATGCCCGTGAGGATCGTTATCACATGCGGGGTGTGGAACTTGGGGTGAATGCGCGAGAAGAACTCGGGCAGCAACCCGTCGCGGCTCATCACGAAGAAGATGCGGGTCTGGCCGAACATCATCATCAGGATCACCGAAGGCAGCGCCAGAATGGCTGCGGCACCGACCAGCCAGCCAACAAAGGGATAGCCGACCGAACGCAGGGTCCAGGCCAGCGCTTCCTTCGAGCAGACCACCGCATTGTCCTGGATCGCGGCGCAAGCGGCCGAAAGCGCAGGCGTGCCGGGCGACAGCACTTCGCCAGCCGGACCGAACATCGGCTGCGCGCCAACCGTGCCAATCACGCCGGCGGCCACCAGCATGTAGAACACGGTGCAGATGGCAAGGCTGCCGATCAGACCAATCGGCATGTTGCGCTGCGGGTTCTTGGTTTCCTCCGCCGCAGTCGATACCGCATCGAAGCCCACGTAAGCAAAGAAGATCGAGGCCGCCGCGCCAGAAATGCCGGTAAAGCCGAGCGGCGCGAAGGGCACGAACTTGCCCGACTGAATCACCGGCAGGGTCAGCACCACGAACAACGAGAGCGCCGCGATCTTGATCGCCACCAGCACAGCGTTGACCGTGGCGCTTTCCTTGGTGCCGAGCACAAGCAGCCACGTGATCACCGCCGCGATCGACATGGCCGGCAGATTGATCAGCCCGCCGTCAAACGGCCCGCGCACGAATTCGAGCGGGACGGTGATATGGAAACTATGCTGGATGAACCCGATCATGTAGCCCGACCAGCCGACCGAGACCGCGCCTGCCGCGATCGCGTATTCGAGGATGAGTGCCCAGCCGACCATCCACGCCACAAGCTCGCCCATCACGGCGTAACTGTAAGTATAGGCCGAGCCCGAAACCGGCACCATCGCGGCCATTTCGGCATAGCACAGCGCTGCGACCGCGCAGACGAAACCGGCGATGATGAAGCTCACCATCATGCCCGGACCCGCCTTCTGCGCGGCTTCGGCGGTCAGCACGAAGATGCCGGTGCCGATCACGGCGCCCACGCCGAGCATGGTCAGTTGGAAGGCGCCGAGCGAGCGATGCAGCGATTTCTTCTCGGCAGTTGCAAGAATGGCGTCGAGAGGTTTGACGCGACCGAACATTGATTTCTCCTGCCTTGGTCCGTCAGCCAATTGCGCCCATCCACCCATTGCGCGGGCGCAGCTGCCGTCACCAGGTTTGCACTTTTATTGCTAGCGCCGCCATGCGCAGGCGCAAAGCGCTTTTTCCCCAGCCACGTGCACCGGCGCGGAACAGCAACAGACCGAACGGGACCCGGCCTTGCGGCTTTCTGGCATTGTTCTAAAAGCGCAGGCCCAGCGACAGGAACCGGCTTCAGGAGTATTGGGCATGTCAACGACCTACGTTCTCGACACCGCCACCAGCCGCGCGCACCCGACCCCGGCACCGATGAAGCGGCTCAACATCCCCGGCATCCGCCAGCGCAAGGTGGATGGAGTGACCGAGCAACCGGTGGTCATGTTGACGGCCTATACCGCACGCCAGGCACAGCTGCTCGATGCGCATTGCGACTTGCTGCTTGTCGGGGATTCGCTGGGCCAGGTGATCTATGGCCTGCCCTCGAGCGTCCCCGTTACGCTCGACATGATGTGCGCGCATGGCGCGGCGGTGGTGCGCGGTTCTTACCATGCGGCGGTCGTGGTCGACATGCCCTTCGGCGCCTATGAACAATCGCCCCAGCAAGCCTTCGAAAGCGCTGCGCGCCTGCTCAAGGAGACCGGCTGCGATGCGGTGAAACTCGAAGGCGGGATCGCCATGGCCGAAACGGTTGCCTTCCTCGTCGCGCGCGGCATTCCGGTGATGGGCCATGTCGGCCTCACGCCGCAGGCGGTCAACGTGCTCGGCGGCTACAACGCGCGCGGGCGCAGTGCGGCGGAAGCCGAGAAGATCGTCGGCGACGCGCGCGCAATTGCCGAGGCCGGGGCCTTCGCCATCGTCGTCGAAGGCGTGGTCGAACCGCTGGCAATCGCGATCACTAAGGCAGTCCCATGCCCCACCATCGGCATCGGCGCCTCGGCGCAGTGCGACGGGCAAGTACTCGTCACCGACGACATGCTCGGCATGTTCGAGCGCACCCCGCGCTTCGTGAAGATCTACGAGCACCTCGCCGAAACGATTTCCGCCGCCGCCGCAGCTTATGCCGCCGAAGTGCGCGCTCGCACCTTTCCGGGGGTGGAACAGACCTATCAGCCGAAGTAAGAGGCGCAGCGCCGCACCTTTCGCGGCCATGACGGGACCAACGCTTGCTTAGAAACTTCGGCGGCTCGATTGCCTTCACGCTTGTCTGCCTGGTTCTGGCCGCCGCCTATGGCTGGTTCCAGACCGCTTCCGTGCCGGCCACGCTGGCGATGCTGTGGATCGTGGTGATGCTCTCGGTGCTCGAGGTCTCGCTCTCGTTCGACAACGCGGTGGTCAACGCGGTGGTGCTCGGCGAGATGGATGTGGTGTGGCAGCGCCGCTTCCTCACCTGGGGCATGGTGATCGCGGTGTTCGGCATGCGCATCGTGTTTCCGGTGGCGATCGTGGCGATCGCATCGGGCATGGGGCCGATGGAAGCCATGCGCATCTCGCTGACCGAGCCGAAACGCTACGAGGAAATCGTCTCTGGCGCGCATGTCGGTATCGCGGGCTTTGGCGGCGCATTCCTCGCGATGGTCGGCCTCTCGTTCTTTTTCGATGGTGACAAGGACGTTCACTGGATCGGCTGGATCGAAAGCCGGCTTGCCCGCTTTGCCGATATCAAGGCGGCCGAAATCGCGATCCTGCTCGTCGCGATCTATGGCATCTCGCTGCTGCTGCCCCCGGCCGAGGCGCTCACGTTCCTTGGCGCGAGCGCGCTCGGCATTGTCACCTTCATCGCAGTCGAGGCCATCGGCACCCTCCTTGAAATGCGCGAGGCGGCGCAAAAGGCGGCGGGGCAAATGGTGCGCTCGGGCCTTGCCGGCTTTCTCTATCTCAACGTGCTCGATGCCTCGTTCAGCTTCGACGGTGTGATCGGGGCCTTCGCGCTTTCCAACAACATGGTGGTCATCGCGCTCGGCCTGTCGATCGGCGCGATGTTCGTGCGCTCGCTCACGCTGCTGCTCGTGCGGCAGGGCACGCTGTCCGAATACCGCTACCTCGAGCACGGCGCCTTCTGGGCCATCGTGGCGCTGGCCGCGATCATGCTGATCTCGGCGCACGTCGAAATCCCCGAGACCGTCACCGGCCTGATCGGTGCGGTGCTGATCGGGCTCTCGCTGTGGTGGTCGGTCCGCCACAACCGCCGCTTCCCCGACGCCGAAATCGAGGAAGCGCTGCGGGCGGAGTAAGCTAGTCCAGCGGCTGCGCGGCCAGCTTTGGCGCGGGCGCGGGGGTGCCGAGGAAGCGCGGCGCGGGCGCGGGCATCGTCATCCCGCCGTCTTCCACGAACATGCCGCGCGCGGCGTTGTGCGGATGGTGCGGCGCTTCCTTGAGGCTCAGCACCGGCGCGAAGCAGATGTCGGTGCCTTCCATGATCGCTTCCCACTCGGCGCGGGTTTTCGTCGCGATCATCGCGGCGACTTTCGCCTTCAGCGCCGGCCAGGCCGATTGGTCATGTTGGGCGGCAAAGGCGGGGTCGACGCCGAGGCCGCTCTTTTCCATCAGCAGCGCGTAGAACTGCGGCTCGATCGAGCCGAGCGCGATCCACTTGCCGTCGCTTGTCTGGTAGGTGTCGTAGAAATGCGCTCCGCCGTCGAGCAGGTTGACCCCGCGCTCGTCCTTCCACTGGCCATTACCGAAGAACGTCCAGGTCATCGCCGAAAGGATCGCCGCGCCATCGACCATGGCGCAATCGATCACCTGGCCCTTGCCGGTGCGCTGCGCAGAAAGCACAGCGGCCAGCACACCGAAGGCCATCATCATGCCGCCGCCGCCGAAATCGCCCACGGCATTGACCGGGAACTGCGGCTTGCCGCCCGCCTGACCATATGTGTGAAGCGCGCCGGCGAGCGCGATATAGTTGATATCATGGCCCGCCAGCGGCGCCATCGGGCCTTCCTGGCCCCAACCGGTCATGCGCCCGTAAACGAGGCGCGGATTGTCGGCGAGCAGCACCTCGGGCCCCAGCCCCAGCCGCTCCATCACGCCCGGGCGATAGCCTTCGATGATCGCGTCGGCGTCTTTCACCAGCGCGCGAATGCGGGCAATCGCGGCGGGATCCTTGAGATCAAGCTCGATGCGCACGCGGTTGCGGTTGAGGATGTCACGGTTGCCGGCATCGCCGGTGCGGCCGGGCTTTGCGGGCCGGTCGATGCGGATCACCCGCGCGCCGTGATCGGCCAGCATCATGCATGCGAAGGGCCCCGGTCCGATCCCTGCGAACTCGAGAACCGTCAAACCGTCCAGCGCACCAGCCATCACTCACCCCGATTATCTTAACCGATCAATTGAAAATCGGTTTGCCGCGCGATTGCGCTGCTGTCGAGACTTATTGCACCGGCAAAGGCTGTCCACGCGCTGCCAGCGCCCGCGAAACCGCCACAAAGGCATCGCGCTGCAGACCGCCGGCCCACGACGCGGCGAGGAGTTTCATCGCCACCAGGCTCTGCGGGTTCTGCGCGAGATAGCGCGAGGTCATGGCATCAGCTTCGTCGGTCCGGCCAAGCGCCCGCAAGGCCGCGTCCATACGCCGCAGCACCGGCTCGTTGAAGCGGATCGCTGCGCCGTTCTGGTAATCGTCCAGCGCGCCAGCGGTATCGCCGCGCAAGATGCTGACGTCGCCGGCCAGCAGATGCGCTTCCGCCGCGCCGGGATTGGCATCGCGCAGCCGGTCGGCGGCGGCCTGTGCCTCGTCCGTGCGGCCCTCCTTCAGCAGCGCGCGGATATAGGGCACCGCCGTCTGGGCCTGGTTGGGCGCATCGGCATAAGCGGTCGCCAGCACCGACGTCTCGAAGTCGGTCGGCAACGGCACGGGACCATGCGCGGCCGGATGCTCGGCGCGCTCAAGCAGATCTTCGGCGCGGGCCTTGTTGCCCATCCGCCGCCAGCTCGCGCCGACCAGGCGCAGCGTATAAGGCGCGGCCCAGGGCTGCGCGGCATCGCCATCGAAGCGGGCGGTGATCAGGGGATCGCTGCCCTGCCGCGCCAGCGCGCGCAGCAGCATCTGCCGCGCCTGAAGGTTATCGGGCTGCATCCGCACCAGCCGGTCGAACTGCTCGACGGCGACGTTGATATTGCCTGCGCGGTATTCGAGCACACCCGTCAGCAGCACCGCGGCCGGCATGTCGCGAAAGGCCGTACCGCTGTGCTGGAGGATCGTGCGCGCCAAATCGGTTTCGCCCGCGCGTGCGGCAAGCACGGCCTGCAGAAACGCGGGGCGCGGGTTCTTGGGATCGACCAGAGCGAGCTTGCGGCAGACAATCAGCATCGCGCGGTATTCGCCCATGTCACCGAGCGTCGCGGCATATTCGCCGAGCAGTGCGGGATCGTCCGGACGCTCCTTGAGCCCTGCCTCGAACCATGGAAGCGCGGCGGCAAGGCCATATTGCTCGCGGATCAGCAGACCCCGGAAGGCCAGCGCATGCGCGTTGTGCGGATCGAGCGCGACCGCGCGCTCGGCAGCCTCGATCGATTGCAGCTGTTCGCCGCCCGAAAAGCGCAGCGCGGCAATCGCTACCCAGAGATCGGAATCGCGCGGATTGGCCTTGAGCGCGGTGTCGAACGCGTTCGCCGCGCCGCGCAGATCGCCCCCCGCCAGCGCGATCTGGCCGCGCACCCGCCAGCCTAGTGCCTCAGTGCCGGGCGCGAAGCTGCCACCTTCAAGCACCCGGCGCGCCTCCGCCCGATCGCCTTGCGCCAGGAGCGCCTTACCCAGATAGGCGCGCAAGGCATCCTCACTCACCCCGCCCTTGATCGCCGCGCGCAGCAGCACTTCCGCCGAAACCGGATCGTTCCGCTCGATCGCCGCCTGCGCCCTTTCTCGCACGTCATCAAGCCGCGATGCGCCCGCCGCCGGCCCGGCCAGGGCCAGCAAGGCGAACGAAAGGGCGAGGACGCGCTTAATGCTGAAGGTCGTACTGCTTGAGGAGGTCATAGAGCGTGGGCCGGCTGATCCCCAGCAGGCGCGCAGTGTTGGAAATGTTGCCCTCGCTGCGCGCCAGCGCATGGCGGATCATCTTCCGGTCGGTCGCCTCACGCGCGGACTTGAGGTTGAGCGGATTGGCCTCGTCCTCACCCGGCTCGGCAAGATCGAGATCGGCCGCAGTCACCAGCTTGCTGTCCGCCATGATCACCGCGCGCTTCACACGGTTTTCCAGCTCGCGCACGTTGCCCGGCCAGGTCCAGGCATCGATGGCGCCCAGCGCATCGGGCGCAAAGCCTTTGACCGAGGGGTTCATTTCCGCGGCAAAGCGCGTGAGGAAGACCTTGGCCAGCAGCGCCGCATCGCCCGGCCGTTCTGCCAGGCTCGGGATGCGCACGACGATCTCGGCAAGCCGGTAGAACAAGTCCTCGCGGAACCGGCCGTCGGTGATCATGGCCTCGAGGTTCTGGTGCGTCGCGCAGACGATGCGCGTGTCAACCTCGATCGAGCGCCGACCGCCGATGCGCTCGATCGTGCGCTCCTGCAGGAAGCGCAGCAGCTTGACCTGCAGCGGGAACGGAATGTCGCCCACCTCGTCAAGGAACAGCGTGCCGCCACTGGCCTGCTCGATCTTGCCCTCGGTGGTCTTGACCGCACCGGTGAAGGCGCCCTTCTCGTGCCCGAACAGCTCGCTTTCGAGGAGGTTCTCGGGGATCGCCGCGCAGTTGATCGCAACGAACGCGCCCTGCCGCCGCGGGCTCGCTTCATGCAGGCCGCGCGCCAGCAGTTCCTTGCCGGTGCCGCTCGCACCCAGCAGCATGACCGAGACATTGGTCCCCGCCACGCGCTCGATCGTGCGCGCGACCTTCACCATTTCGGGCGCACCGGTGATCAGGCGGCCGAGCACCTTGTTGCCTTCCGGCGCCCGCTCGGCGAGCTGGCGGTTCTCCGTCTCGATGCGGTGCAGATGCAGCGCACGCCGCACGATGAGGCCCAGCGCATCGATATCGACCGGCTTGGCGTAGAAATCATAGGCGCCTTGCTGGATTGCGCGGAGAGCGCTTTCGCGCGCGCCGTGCCCACTGGCAACGATCACCTTGGTATCGGGCTTCAGCGCCATGATCGCATCGAGCACGGCAAAGCCCTCGCTCGTGCCGTCAGGATCAGGCGGCAGGCCGAGGTCGAGCGTCACCACTGAAGGCTCCTCCGAGCGCAGCAGCGCCAGCGCGGTCTGCCGGTCGCCCGCGATGAGCACCTCGAAATCCTCGTAAGCCCACTTCAATTGCGCCTGCAGGCCGGGATCGTCCTCGACGATGAGCAGCTTGGGGAGCGCCTTGACGGGGCTCGGGGGCCGGTCCTGAATCATCATGCCACCTTCTTGTTGTCTGACGTGCCGTCAGGAATGGTTTCGAGTGTGCCGATCATGGCCAGCGGCAGGCGAACCGCGAAGCGGCTGCCAAGCCCCTCGCGGCTCTCCACTTCGAGCCTGCCGTTCATCGCGCGCACCAGTTCGCGCGCTTCGAAGGCGCCGATGCCGAAGCCGCCCGCCTTGGTCGAGACGAAGGGCTTGAACAGCCGGTTGCGCACAAAATCCGCGCTCATGCCGCTGCCGGTATCGGAAACCTCGATCACGCCGGTCAGGCCGTCGAGCCGCGTCTGGAGGAACACCGCCATGCCGGGTTGGCTCGCGTCGATGGCATTTTGGACGAGGTGCGCGAGCACTTGCTCAAGCGTCTCACGGCTCGCCATCACGAGGCAAGGCTGGCCTTGTGTTACATAGACCGGGCAATCGCCCCCGGCCCCGCCATAGCGCGCGGCCACGACTGCGACCACATCGGCCGCATCGACCGCCTCGAGCCGATGCACGCCGCCCGCACCGTAGCGCGAAAGCCGCGCGAGCAGCGCGTTGAGCTTGTCCGCCGCATTGGTCAGCGTCACCAGCATATCCTTGCGGAACGCGGGATTGTCGGCATGGCGCTCGGCATTGCGGGCCAGCAGCGCGAGCTGGCTTGCGAGGTTCTTGATATCGTGCATCACGAAAGCAATGCGGCGGTTGAACTCGTCGAACCGACTCGCCTCGAGCAGCGCGCTTTGTCCGTTGTGCTCGGCGATGTAACTCGCCAGCTGCTGCCCCACCACGCGCAGGAGATCGAAGTCTTCCCAATCGAGCTTGCGCGCCAGCGGCGGGCGGCCGAGCACGACGAGGCCGACGAGCCGGTCGAAGTGCAGCAGCGGCACCAGCGCCCAGGCGCCGTGTTCCTCCAGCAGCCAACCCGGGATCACGGCCGCCTCGCCCTCATGATCCGTACCGGCACGCACCTCGTCGAGGTCGGCAATGAACCCGCGCCGCTCAAAGAACTGCGCGGTGGCCAAGGGCATGGCTTCGGCCGGCACTTCGATGGTGGGCCATTGCCAGCGTGCGGCGAGCACGAGATCGCCCGCCTCGCCAGGGATCAGCATAATTCCGCTGGCACTGTCGGTGATGTCAGCGAGCGCCTGCACCACGCGCGCATGGAGCGGCGCGGCGCCCGGCCCGCCGCGCCCGATGGTCCGGGTGAAGCGCAGCCACTCGGCGCGGTAGTCATAGCGGTGCTGGAAGAAATGCTTGGCAAGCATCACGTTGAGCCAGCCGCGCAGGCGCCCCGATGGTACCATCGCGAGGATCACCACCGTCGTTGCAAAGGCAAAGCCCAATTGCGCCAGTTGACTGACGTTGCCGCCAAGCCAGGCAACCGATTGCGCCGCCGCGACCATCAGGATCAGGTAGCCGCCGATCACCAGGAGCGAGAGCGACTGGAACGCCACCGAGCGACTGGGCGAAAAGCGCAGCGCCGATCCCCCGCGCACCGCTCCCACCGAAACAAGCAGCACCACCGCGATCTGCACCAGGCCGCGCAGCGCCACCATTTCCTGCGGGATCATCCGGCCGAGATAGGCGATCGTGTAGAAGTTGAGGTCGTACCCCCACATCAGCGCAAGCGCGAGCGCAGTCCAGCGCACGGCATCGCGCTGCCCGCTGATCGCGCCGACATAGAGGTTGTGCACCAGCACCAGCGCGCCTGTCGTCAGCAGCAGGCGGAACATCACCGAAAGCTGGAAGATCATCGCCGTCGCCGGCGCAATTGCGGAAAAACGGATTGCCAGCACGAGCAGCACGATCTGGAACAGCTCGACCATGGCGAGCACCGCCAGCACCGGGCGCACTTGCACCACGCTGGTATGCCGGTTGTCGCGCGCGAACAGCGCATAGACGACCGCGAGCCAGCACAAGTTGCGCAGCGGCTCGAACACTTGCGTGATGGCTGCGCTGAACCCGAACGAAGAGCACAGCAGGGTCCAGGCTGTCGTCAGCGTCAGCGCCGCGATCAGCCCGCGGCTGGTTTCCTTGCCGCGCCGCCGCCGGTCAGCCAGCCACACTGTAAGCAGCATCGCCGCGAATGCCGCGACGAGGTAGCTCCACTGGCTTAGGCCGGTCCATCCGAGCGGACTGTGCATGAGCGCGCCTAGCCGCCGCTCAGCGCGCGCCCTCGTTCCAGAGCACCACGCGCAGCGTCTGGAGGAGGATCAGGAGGTCAAGGAAGGGGCTGTAATTCTTGGCATAGTAGAGATCGTATTCGAGCTTGTGCCGCGAATCCTCGATCGAGGCGCCATAGGGATAGTTGATCTGCGCCCAGCCGGTGATGCCCGGCTTCACCATGTGCCGCTCGGCGTAGTAGGGCAGCTTGTCTTCGAGGTCGGAGACGAATTCGGGCCGCTCCGGTCGGGGGCCGACGAAGCTCATCTCGCCCTTCAGCACCGTCCAGGCCTGCGGCAATTCATCGATGCGCAACTTGCGGATCAGCTTGCCCACGCGAGTAACGCGCGGGTCGTCTTTAGCGGCCCATTGCGCGCCGCCCTTTTCGGCATCAGTGCGCATCGAGCGCAGCTTGATGAGGCTGAAGTTCTGGCCATAGAGCCCGACGCGGGTCTGGCGGAAGAAGGCCGGCCCCCGGCTGTCGAGCTTCACCACGATCGCAAAGAGCGCGATCACCGGCGCCGTCAGCAGCAGCAATGCAAGGCTCGCGCAGATATCGAAGATGCGCTTGAACGCGCTCGAAATCATCCGGCCCGAGGAGAACCCGTCGGAGAAGATCAGCCAGCTCGGATTGACCGTATCGAGGTCGACCCGCCCCGTTTCGCGCTCCATGAAAGTCGAGAAATCGTTGACATGGACGCCGGTGGTCTTGATCCGCAGCAGGTCCTTCAGCGGCAAGGAATTACGCCGCTCCTCCAGCGCCAGCACCACTTCGCTCACGCCGAGATTCTCGACATAGCGGGTAAGATTGTGGATCGCGTTGCGGTTGATCGCTTCCTTGATCACTGGTGCGCTGTCGCTCATGCCGATGAAGCCGACAATGACAAAGCCCGCTTCCAGCCGCTCGCCAAGCTGGCGCAGCCGCTCCGCCCGGTCGCCCGCGCCCAGCACCAGCACGCGCCGGCGGAACACTGCAGTGCCCAGCAGGCCGCCCAGCAGGATGCGGATGAACACCAGCAGCGCCATCGCGATGAACATTGCGTAGAACAAGTTGGACCGCCACAGCGTGCGTCCCGGCAGCATGAAATAGACGACCGAAAGCGCGATGATACCAAGGCTGATCGCCACCATCAGCCGCGCGGTCGCATAGCGCATTGAGCGCAGCGCATCCGAGCCATAGACCCCGACCGCGATCATCGCGGTCTGCACCAGCCCGGCAAAGATCAGCAGCGGCAGCCAGCGATCCGCCACCACGCCGCCATCAATACCAATCTGGTGCGCCCGCACCATCCAGCCGAGCTCGCCCGAGGCGATCAGGAGGACGAAATCGAGCAGCGCCAACAGGAACACCGCGTTCGGAATATAGAGCTTGAACAGGCGGATCATGATGCCGCAATCATCCGTCTATGCGGCCCGGTGCGGACCTTCTGGCGCCGTTCTAGGCCCAGAGGGGTAAAGCGTCGGTAAATCTGACACCCTGTTTTGCCAGGTTAACCTTTGCAGAGCCCGATTTCTCGCCATGCAGCACCCAATGCGGGCGCGAAATGTCGGCCCGGCTTACAGCACAGACTTATGCAAGCGCCGCACTGGCGGAGTGCTGCGAACGCTGCCATGTTGCACCGCATGCGGGAGAAGGAACTGCGGCTCGCTCTGGTCTGCTATGGCGGAATCAGTCTTGCGGTCTACATGCACGGCGTCACCAAGGAGATTTGGTACGCCACGCGCGCCAGCCGCGCGTTTCACGAAGAAGGCCCCGCCGGCACCGGCGCAGAGGCCGTCTACCGGCGCCTGCTCGAAACACTCGTCCACACCCGCGATCTCAGGCTGCGCATTCTACCCGATATCATCTCAGGCGCGAGCGCGGGCGGGATCAACGGCGTGTTCCTCGCGCAGGCGCTGGCCAGCGGGCAGAGCCTCGAGCCGCTGACCACGCTGTGGCTGGAGCGCGCCGATGTCGAGATCCTGCTCGATCCCGACGCGCGGCCGTGGAGCCGTTTTGCCAAGCTCTGGGCGCAGCCACTGGTGTGGTTCCTGCTGAAGCGCCCTGGCAATGTCGTCAGCCGCACGATTGCTTCGGCCGGCACGCGCCGGGAAGTGCGCCTCAAGCTCTCGCACCTCATCCGCGCGCGCTGGTTCGCCCCGCCTTTCAGCGGGATCGGCTTCTCGCACCTGCTTGCCGAGGCGTTCGAT
>CAILIO010000175.1 GCA_903834285.1 uncultured Sphingomonadales bacterium
GGTATCCATCCGGCGGGTCCCGCCTTGCCCGGCTATGAGCGAGCGCTCTTAAGGACGCTCTTGAGAGCGCACTCAGGAGCGGTTGATGCGGCAGATTACGGTTATGCAGGGGCCCGAGCGTCGTCGGCGATGGACTGACGAGGAACGGCTGCGGATTTTGGCGGAGGCCGCAGCACCGGGCGCCTGTGTTGCTGACGTTGCCCGACGGCACGATATTTCGACGGCACGGATCTACACCTGGCGGCACAAGCTGCGCCAACAGATCGCAGGGCCGCAGTTCGCTGAGGCCGTGGTCGATGCCGGCAACATCGATGTTCCGATTTCGGAACCGTCGCCCGCCGTCGTGGTGGAACTGGGCAATAGGGTGCGCATGACGATCTTTCCGTCGGCACCGGTGGCGCTCGTGACGGCAACCTTGAAGGCCCTGCGGTGATTCCATCGACGGCGCGGGTGTGGATTGCGATGGGACACACGGACATGCGCAAAGGCATGCAGGGCCTCGCGTTGCTGGTGCAGCAAGGCCTCCAGCGCAATCCTCATGGCGGTGACCTTTTCGTGTTCCGCGGACGCGCCGGTGCACTGGTCAAAATCATCTGGCACGACGGCATCGGTATGTCGCTCTATGCCAAGCGATTGGAGAAAGGTCGCTTCATCTGGCCATCGGCCAAGGATGGCATGGTGTCGCTGACGCCGGCACAATTGGCCTGTCTGCTCGAAGGAATCGACTGGCGGAACCCGCAGCATACCGCCCGCCCGACGAGTGCCGGATAAGCCTGCAAATTCGGCGGTTTTTGGCGCATTTTCTGCTTTGGTTTTGGCCGATTGTGTGATTCCATCAGCGTCATGGACACGGCCGTTTCGCCCCTACCGAACGACATCGAAGCGCTCAAGGCGCTGGTGTTGGCGGCAACGCGCAAGGCCGATCTTGCCACCCAGCGTGCCGCCGATGCCGAGGCGCGCCTCGCCAATGCGCAAGCCCAGGCCAGCGCCACCGAAGCGATGATCGCGCACCTCAAGCTGCAGATCGCAAAGCTGCGGCGCGAGCAATACGGCCCCAGCGCCGAACGCACGCGGCGGCTGCTCGACCAGATGGAACTGCAACTCGGTGACCTCGAAGCCGACGCAGCCGAGGACATGTTGATTGCGGAAGATGCGGTAGAAAAGGCGACTTCGGTCTCTGCCTTCGACCGTAAGCGCCCTTCGCGTAAGCCGTTCCCCGAACATCTGCCGCGCGAGCGTGTCGTCGTTCCGGCACCATGCACATGCCCGGCATGCGGCGGCGGCCGGTTGTCCAAGCTGGGCGAAGATGTGACCGAGACGTTGGAAGTGATCCCGCGTTCGTGGAAGGTCATCCAGACGGTGCGGGAGAAATTCTCGTGCCGGGATTGCGAGACCATCACACAGCCGCCCGCACCATTCCATGTGGTGCCGCGTGGCTGGGCGGGCCCCAGCTTCCTGGCGATGATCCTGTTCGAGAAGTATGGTCAGCACCAGCCCCTCAACCGGCAGGCCGAGCGCTTCGCGCGTGAAGGCGTGCCGCTCAGCGTATCAACGCTGGCCGATCAGGTTGGCGCGGCATGTTTTGCGTTGATGCCGATCTTCAAGCTGATCGAGGCGCACGTCTTTGCCGCCCAGCGCCTGCATGGCGACGACACCACTGTGCCGGTCATGGCCAAGGGCAAGGCCGACACTGGCCGATTGTGGAACTATGTGCGCGACGATCGCCCGTTCGGCGGCGCCGATCCCCCGGCTGTCGTGTTCCGCTATTCGCGCGATCGGCGTGGCGAGCATCCTCAGACACATCTGGTGACCTGGTCAGGCATTCTGCAGGCCGATGCCTTTGCCGGCTATAATGAGCTTTATGCAGTCGACCGTCAGGCGGGCCTGATCCTTGAGGCAGGCTGCTTTGCGCACGCCCGGCGCAAATTCTTCGAACTGGCTGATGTGGAAGGGGCAGCACGCAAGAAGAGCCGTGGCGAGAAAACTGGCCAGATCTACCCGATCGCGCTCGAGGCAGTGCAGCGGCTCGACGCGCTGTTTGAGATCGAGCGGACGATCAACGGCAAGACGGCCGAGGAGCGGCTTGCCGTTCGCGGGGAACTCAGCAAGCCGCTGATGGACGAACTGCACACGTGGTTGACCGCGCAATTGGCAAAGCTGTCGCGCCATCATGATCTGGTCAAAGCGATCAACTATATGCTGCGGCGCTGGGATGGCTTCACCCGGTTCCTCGACGACGGCAGGGTCTGCCTCACCAACAACGCCGCCGAACGGGCACTGCGCTGTGTGCCTCTGGGCCGGAAGGCGTGGCTATTCTGCGGCTCGGATCGCGGCGGGCAGCGCGCCGCCATCGTCTATTCGCTGATCCAGACCTGTCGGCTCAACGATGTCGATCCGCAGGCGTGGCTGGCCGATGTGCTTGCCAGGATCTCGGAATGTCCGGTCAATCGGCTTGCAGATTTGCTCCCCTGGAACTGGCGCAAATGCCGTGACGTGCTATCGCGGGTGGCATGACCGCCCGCAGCGCCATCGACAGCTTCGTCCAGATTGCCACCCTGCGTATCGAGCTTGACGATACCGATCCGCCAATCTGGCGCGTGGTCGAAGTTCCCACCTCGATCACGCTCAAGGTGCTGCACGATATCGTACAGGTCACGATGGGCTGGTTCGATTACCACCTCTGGGAAATGGTCATCGACAGTCAGACGTATGGCCTGCCGATGGACGAAGACTGGGGCACAGAACCGCGCAAGCCTGCATCGCGCACGCGACTGCGTGATGTCATCGGAAACGGCACGACGACGATCAGCTATACCTACGACTTCGGCGATAGCTGGGTGCATACGCTTACGATCAGCGACGTACGGACGGGTGATCTCGATGCGGCCTATCCCCGCTTCGTCGCAGGCGAACGGAATTGTCCGCCTGAGGATTGCGGAGGTATCCCCGGCTTCTACGAGATGCTCGAAGCAAGGGCGGACCCGGATCACCCGGATCACGAGGAAATCAGCGATTTCCTCGAAGAGTATGATCCTGACGAACTGGAGATATTCCCGATAACCGTAGCACTTAACCGGATCGCCGCTCGACGCAATGCGGCAAAAAAGCGCATTACCACGCCGGCCAACGATTCAGCCTGATCGGCGCGGTCCTCACCGAATGGTTAC
>CAILIO010000176.1 GCA_903834285.1 uncultured Sphingomonadales bacterium
ACCTGGATCGGCGTGGGCGAGCTGATCTACGGCGCGATCTATACGCCGATCCACGACGGGCTGATCCACCAGCGCTGGTTCAAGTATGTGCCGCGCAAGGGCTACGCCAAGCGGCTGGTGCAAGCGCACAAGCTGCACCACGCGACGATCGGCAAGGAAGGCGGGGTGAGCTTCGGCTTCATCATCGCGCTCGATCCTGCGGCGCTGAAGCAGAAGCTGAAAAAGCAGCGCGAGGCAGGGATCGCGGTGGTGCGGGACGCGGTGGAGTAGGGCGGGCCCACCCCCAACCCCTCCCGCAAGCGGGAGGGGAGTTCAGATCATTCGTTCCGGGTCCAGATCCAGGTGCCGGAGAGCGCCATGACCGCGAGCGGGATCAGCACCCATGGCCAGCCGGCGGTGAACGCGGTGACGGCGACCGAGACGGCCATGGCGATCAGCGCCGCCCATTTGGCGCGGCGGGGGATGGCGCGGCGGTTGCGCCAATCGAGCAGCAGCGGGCCGTAGGTCGGGTGATCCAGCAGGCGCTGCTCCCACACCGGATTGCCGCGCGCGAAGCAGAACAGCGCGAGGAGCAGGAATGGCACCGTGGGAAGCAGTGGGAGGACCGCGCCGACCGCGCCGATGCCGACAAAGAGGAGGCCGGCCGCCGTCCATAGGTGGCGGCGCAACCGGTTACCCTCCCGCAATCCGCCCCGCGTGTTCGCGCACGAGGGCGATCATGTTGGGGACGCCTTGCGTGCGGTTCGACGAGAGTTGGTTCTTGAGATCGAAGGGCGCCAGGCGCGCGGCGATATCGGTTGCGGCGACGTCTTTGGCCGGCTGATCCTGCACGGCGGCGAGGACGAGCGCGACGATGCCCTTGGTGATCGCGGCATTGCTGTCGGCGAGGAAATGGAGCGCATCGCCGGTTCCGGCCACCGGATAGACCCAGACGCTGGCCGAGCAGCCGCGCACGAGGGTTGCGTCTGTTTTCAGCGCTTCGGGCATGACCTCGAGCTTGCGGCCGAGATCGATCAGCAGGCGATAGCGTTCGTCCGCGTCGAGGAATTCGTACTCTTCAAGGATGTCTTCAAGCTGGCTCATGGGCGGCGGACATAGCGGATTGGGCGCGGCGGGCAAGCGGGACGGTGGGGTGGGGTGTCGCGAGTTCGTTCGACATGAACTGGGGGAAAGTTACCCCTCCGACCCGCCTGCGGCGGGCCACCTCCCCATTTGCACTTCGTGAAAATGGAGAGGACAGAAGAAGGCGGGTTTTCTTTCCCTCTCCATTTTTGCGAAGCACAAATGGGGAGGTGGCAGCCCGCGGGGCTGACGGAGGGGTTCTGCGCGTTACAGGTCCACGCCCGCCGCGATGGCTTCGAGCTTGCGCAGGCGTTCCTTGATGTCGCTGAGGTCGATTCTGCCGAGCGCATGCCCCGTGCCCTCTACCGGGCGGTTCATCTGGGCGCGCTGGAGATCGAGCCAGCCGTTCCACGCGGTGAGCGCGGTGCGGGCGAGGATCGCGATGGCCACCAGCGTGGCGGCGGCGAGCACGGCGGCTGTTGTGAAGGGCATGGCGATGGCTCCGTGGTTGATCAATGTTCGCGAAGGGCCTCGATGTCCTGCGCAAGGCGGCTGGCATCGCGGCCATCGGTGAGAATGCGTTCGAGCACTTCGACCCGCTTCCTGAGCTCCATGACTTCGCGTTCGAGCGCGGGGTTGGCATTGCGGGCCTGCATGGCATCGCGCAGCTCGCTCATGGGGTGGCCAAGGCCAGCCGCGTACCGGGCGCTGCGCATCTTGGCCCAGGCGAGGATCGCGACGATCGCGACAATGGCGCTCCAGAAGCTCATGGATCAGTCCTCGGGTAACAGGGGTCGGGGTGGGTTCAGTTGGCGGCAGCGGTGCGCAGGTCCTCGATCTCGCCGGCGAGTGCGGCGGCCTGCTGGCCATCGCGATCGGTGGCGATGCGTTCGAGG
>CAILIO010000177.1 GCA_903834285.1 uncultured Sphingomonadales bacterium
ACAATGAAGCGCGGCCCTTTCGTCCCAATCCTCGCGCGGCTACTGGCGCAGGGCCTCACCACGTTCTATCTAGGCCGCCATGAAAGAGTTTTTCCGCAATGTCTCTCCGGTGCGCGCCTTAAGGGATCTTTGGCAGATCCTCGGCGCGCCAAGCGAGTTCCGCCTGCGCTCGCTGGCGCTGGCGGTGCTGGTCACGGGCGGGATCTTCTCGGTGATGTGGCAACAGGGCGGCCGCGGCCTGCCTCGCCCGCCCGAAGTGATCTATTTCGAAAGCTGGCGCGCCGATCGCAGCGATGCGGAAATCATGGCCGGCAATGTCGAGGCGACGAAGAGGGCCCGCGCCGAAGCGGCGGAGGAACAGGCCCGCGCCGAGGACGTGCGCGAGATGTACAAGACAGTCGGTGCCGCCACTGGGCTCGACACTGAAGCGATGGACCGGCAGGCCAAGATCGAGCGCGAGGCAGAGGCCCACGCGGACGCAGCGCGCACCAAAGCGCTGCTCGATCGTCTGGTGGTGAAGCCCACCGCAAGCGCTGTTCCTAAGGCGCCTTGAGCCCGGTGGTCTTCAGTGATGCCGACTGGCTGGATGCCGCCGCAGCCGTTGCGGCGCGCGGGCGCCCGCTCAGCCGGCCCAATCCCGCCGTCGGCGCACTGATCGTGAAAGATGGCCGCGTCATCGGGCGCGGCTGGACGCGCGATGGCGGACGGCCCCATGCCGAGGCTGAAGCGCTGGCCCACGCCGGCGAAGTGGCGCGCGGGGCCACCGCCTATGTCACGCTCGAACCCTGCGCGCATGACAGCCCACGCGGCCCCGCCTGCGCCTTCAGCTTGCGTGAGGCCTGCCTCGCCCGCGTGGTGATCGGCTGCGAGGATCCCGATCCGCGCACCGCCGGGGCGGGGATCGCGATGCTGCGCGCCGCCGGGATTGAAATCACGCTGCTGCCCTCACCCGCCGCCACCCGCTCGCTCGAAGGCTACCTCTCCCGTGCGCGGGCAGGCCGTCCGCACACCACGCTCAAGCTCGCCACCTCGGTCGATGGCTGTATCGCCATGGCTGATGGCGCCAGCCAGTGGATCACCGGCCCCGAAGCGCGCGCCCACGGCCACGCCTTGCGCGCACGCTGCGATGCGATCCTCGTCGGCGGCGAGACGCTGCGGGCCGATTCCCCCCGGCTCGATGTGCGCCTCCCCGGCCTCGAAGCGCGGAGCCCTGCGCGCTGGGTGCTTACCCGCGGCACGGCACCAGAAGGCTGGCAGGTCATCGCCGATCCGGCCGAGGGCACCTTCGGCGAGGCGCAGTACCTCCTGATCGAGGGAGGTGCAGGCGCAGCCGCCGCCTTCCTCTCCGCTGACCGGGTCGACCGCCTGCTGCTCTACCGCGCTCCGATCCTGATCGGCGCCGGGCGGCGCGGCCTCGGGGATATCGGCCTTGGTTCACTGTCAGAAGCCCATGGCCGCTGGCTCCTCACAGACCGGCGGCGGCTTGGCAGCGACACGCTCGACGTCTACGACCGCATCCGCTGAAGGGGAGCACCACACCATGTTCACAGGCATCGTCACCGAAGTCGGCCGCATCCGCGCCATTGCCTCCAAGGGCGATACGCGCGTGACGATTGGCTGCGCGATGGACCCGGCGAAGATCGCCATCGGCGCCTCGATCGCCTGCTCGGGCGTGTGCCTCACCGTGGTCGATCGCGGCGGCACCGCGGGGGACAGCTGGTTTGCGGTCGATGTTTCGGGTGAGACAATCAGCCGCACTGCGCCCGCGCAGTGGCACGCAGATGCCCCGCTCAATCTCGAACCCGCGCTCAAGCTGGGTGACGAACTCGGCGGCCATATCGTGACCGGCCATGTCGATGCGGTGGGTCATGTCGTCTCGGTCGATCAGACCGGCGGCTCATGGCATGTCGTCGTCTCGGCCCCGCCCGAGCTGGCACCCTATATCGCGGCCAAGGGCTCGATCACCGTCGACGGCGTCTCGCTCACCGTCAACGATCTGGCCGACCAGCCCGACGGGACTTGCCACTTCATGCTCAACATCATCCCGCACACTGCGGAAGTGACCACGCTGGGCACGCTCGCCCCGGGCCGCGAAGTGAACCTCGAGATCGACGTGCTCGCGCGCTATCTCAAGCGGATGCAGAGCCTCGCTTCAGCGGGCTGAGAGCCAACCAAATCAGGCCGCCACATCCTTGAGCGCGCTGATGAAGGTTTCGATATTGCCTGTCGTCAGACCCGCGATATTCACGCGGCCCGAGCCCGCCATATAGACGCCGTGCCGCTCACGCAGCGCCATGATCTGCTCGCCCGACAGCGGCAGCATCGAGAACAGGCCCTTCTGTGCGCCCAGCGGTGCCATGTTGATCGGGCCGATCTGCTGCGCGGCGGCGAGACGCTCGCGCACTTCGGCCATGCGCGCGCGCATCGCGGTCAACTCGTCGATCCACTGTGCGGTGAGCGCCGCATCGCCCAGGATCAGCCGCACGGCAGCGGCACCATGATCGGGCGGCATCGACCAGCTCGCGCGCGCGATCGCGCTGCCGTTGCCCATGGCATTGGTCAGCGCCGCCGCGTCGCTCGTCACTGCATAGAATGCGCCGACGCGGTCGCGGTAGAGGCCGAAGTTCTTGTCGCAGCTATAAGCAACCAGCGCTTCGGGCACATGGCTCAGGACCTTGCGCAAGCCATAGGCATCGGCTTCCATCCCGTCGCCCAAGCCCTGATAGGCAAGGTCGATCAGCGGCAGCACGCCCGAGGCAGCCACCATCGGCGCGATCTCGTCCCACTGCGCGGGGGTGTAGTCCACGCCGGTTGGGTTGTGGCAGCAGCCGTGCAGCATCACGACGTCGCCCGGCGCTGCATCGGCCAGCGCGGTACGCAGCGCTTCGAGGTCGGCAGTGCCGTCCGCCGTCATGTGCTTGAAGGTCGTGAGCTCAAGCCCCACGGCCGCGACGATCTGCGCGTGGTTCGGCCAGGAGGGCGTGCCCATCAGGATGCGCTTGGCGCCCGCGCGCGCGGCCACTTCCACGGCAAGGCGCACCGCGCCTGTGCCGCCGGGGGCCTGCATGCCCTCGACGCGGCTGCGGTCAAAATCGGTTCCGAACACATAGGGGATCAGCGCATGGACAAAACCCATGTCACCCTCGGGCCCGAGATAGGCCTTGGAATCCTGCGTTTCGAGCAGAATGCGCTCGGCCGCCTTGATCGCGCCGAACACCGGCGTATCGCCACCCCCTGTGCGATAAACGCCCACACCGAGGTCGATCTTGGTCGGCCGCGGATCGGCGTTGTGGAGCTTGATCAGCGCAAGCAGCGCGTCGGCGGGCTGGGCGTTCAGGGTCTCGAGCATGGGCGCGGCTTTGCCTCGCTTTGCCGCGCGACGCAAGCCATCTGCGGCGGCTGGGGTTTCACCGGACTGTCATGATCCGCGGGCACGGTCTTCGGCTGATGGATGATAATCTAAAACTCGTACCCGGCCGGGAATGTGGTGCTTGCACCGCGTGCTGTGTTGTGCTGGCGATCGATGACCCGGCGCTGACCAAGCCTGCCGGGACGGCGTGCCAGAACTGCACTGGAACCGGTTGCGGGATTTACGCGTCCCGTCCGGAAACCTGCCGGGAATTCGTGTGTGAATGGCGGCGCCTCACGTTGCTCGATGAGGACTGGCGGCCAGATCTCTCGGGCGTGCTCATCACCGGGCGCGGCCTGATCGACGAGGCAGGCGAGGACATCGACGCATACGTGATGACGATCTTTGCCAGCCATGACGTGATCTACGACAAGGGCTTTGCCACATTGGTGGCCGTTGTGGTCGACCAGGGTCGTGAAGTTATCCTCAGCTTCCCCGCCCCTGATTATTCCGGCACGTGGGAAATACCTCTGCGACAGTTCGTGGCTCCCGGCGTTGCCGCCGGATCGCTTGCCCAGGTCGGCGAGGGTATCCGTCTGGCCCATGCCAGGATCCAGTTCAAAGCGAAGCGCTGAGAGGGGCCCCCGACCCAAGTGCGGGTTAGAACGGCATCCACGTCTGCTTGGGGCTGAACTTCATGTAGCCGCCATTGACGCCGAGCCGCAGCCCCGCGCCCAAGCGCACTGGAATCACCACCACATTGCCGCGGCGCAGATAGCTCACGTTGAAGCCGCCGACGAAGTAGGCCTGCCCCTCGCCCGCGCCGTAGCGCTTGAACAGGTCTTCGGTATCGTGGAGGTTGTAGACGAGCACGAAGGTGTTTGCGGCATTGGCCCCAAAGTCGAAGCCGAGCGAAGGCCCCGTCCAGTAGACCGGGCGCTCCCCTTCGATCTTGTGATGCAGCGTGCCCGAACCGTAGCGCAGCCCGACGACCACCGCGCCGCCTGCCTCGCGCCCGGTGATATAGGCGTTGGGCTGGCCCTGCTTCTTGAGGATGTCCTGGATCATCATCGCCAGGCCCTTGGCGCCCCGGCCAAACACGCCCTCGGCCGCGCCGATCAGGTCGTCCTCGCGGTAGGTCGTGCCATCGGCCCCCGTGCGCGGCGCGGAGCCGGCCGGCGGCGGGATCGAGGCCATGCCGGGAGCGGTCGGCTCGCCGGTCGCAGCAGGGGACGCAAAGTTGGGATCGCCGGCACTCGTCGTCGCGGGGGGCGACACGGGCGCGCTCGCTGGTGATGGCGGCGGCGGCATGGTGGCGGGCGTCGCGGGCCTCGCCCGCAGGTCCCCGTCGATCGCGGTATTGGGATCGATCTGCTGGACTTGCGCCTGCGCGCCGGTGCCCAGCACCAATCCCCATGCGGCAAGCCCGATCGCGACGCTTCGGCACAGCTTCATTGCGCATTTCCCATCTTGCGGCCCTTTACCGGTTCTTCGGCCGGAACCTTTGTCACCCTATCAGGCCCTCATCTCTTGGCCCGGCACAATGAACCGGCGATGAGCCGAGTCGAATTCGCGCCGAGGCGAATCTACGACGCCTGTCCGGATTCCCCCGACAAACACCCGCAGGAAGCCCCTTGCCGCCCCCCCACTCCCTCGCTATAGGCCGCGCTCGCCGCTGCGATCCGGAGACGTGGGTGAGTGGCTGAAACCAACGGTTTGCTAAACCGTCGTACTGGGATTACCGGTACCGAGGGTTCGAATCCCTCCGTCTCCGCCAGGCTTGCTTCCACATAGCACCGCAAATATCCAAAAGGCCGCAGGAATGCGGCCTTTTTCGTATCTTGCGCGTCCATAGTGTTCTTTATATGTTCCACCCAATCCCACACTGAGTGTGTGCCTGGATGTGGGTCTGGAAAGGCAAGTCCAATGGGAAAGCTGAGTGCAATCGCGGTCAAAAACCTGAAGGAGCCGGGCCGCTATTCTGACGGTGAGGGCCTGATCCTCAAACTTGCAGCCCAAGGACGCGGTAGCTGGGTGCTGAGGGTGCAGGCCGATGGCAAGCGACGGGACATCGGCCTCGGCACCCTGGCCGATGTGGGTCTTTCTGACGCCCGCGAATCAGCGCGGGCAATCCGTAAGCAGATGAAGTCCGGCGTCGATGTCGTGGCCGAACGCAAGAAGGTCGAGGTGGTAATCCCAACCTTCCGCGACGCGGCCAAGATGGTGCACAGCGAGCACAAGGCGGCCTGGAAGAACGGCAAGCATCAGGACCTGTCAATCGGCGTCCAAACGGGACCCACTATCGGCGTGCAAAAGGGGACCACCTGGCGGCGTTGCGTTGGGGTTGATTACGGGCACGGATTTTGCGCTGGGGCTGGCGTAGGGGGGGCGTAGCCCGACCGAAGGCAGCGCCAGCGCAAAGCAAAAAATTTATCGGGGTTTGGGCT
>CAILIO010000178.1 GCA_903834285.1 uncultured Sphingomonadales bacterium
ATATGGCTGCCTGGATGATCGACCGGTTTGGCGGGGACGATGTAAAGGGCCGCTATCTCCCCGAACTCATCACGATGGACAAGATCGCCAGCTACTGCCTGACCGAGCCGGGCTCAGGGTCGGACGCAGCAGCGCTGCGCACGACGGCGAAGTTGGAGGGCGATCACTATGTCGTCAATGGCACCAAGCAGTTCATTTCGGGCGGCGGGATGAGCGACATCTACGTCACCATGGTGCGCACCGGCGAAGCGGGGCCCAAGGGCATTTCGTGCCTGGTGATCGACAAGGACATGCCGGGCGTGAGCTTCGGTGCACCCGAGCGCAAGCTGGGCTGGAATGCTTCGCCCACCGCGCAGGTGATCCTCGAGAACGTGAAGGTACCGGTGGCCAACCGCGTCGGCGCCGAAGGGGATGGCTTCCGGTTTGCGATGGCAGGGCTCGATGGCGGGCGGCTCAATATCGGCGCCTGTTCGCTTGGCGGGGCGCAGCGCTGCCTCGATGAGGCGATCAAGTATGCCAAGGAGCGAAGCCAGTTTGGCCAGCCCATCGCCGAGTTCCAGAACACGCAGTTCCAGCTCGCCGACATGGCGATCGACCTCGAGGCCGCGCGCGCGCTGCTCTATCTCGCGGCAGCCAAGGTGACCTCGAACGCGCCGGACAAGACGCGCTTCTCGGCGATGGCCAAGAAGCTGGCGACCGATACGGGCTCCTCGGTAGTCGATCGCGCGCTGCAGATCTTCGGCGGCTATGGCTACCTCAAGGACTATCCGATCGAGCGCTTCTGGCGCGACTTGCGCGTCCACCGCATCCTCGAAGGCACCAACGAAGTGATGAAGCTGATCGTCGGGCGGGACCTGCTGCGGCAATGATCGCCCGCGCGCTCGCCATGGTAACGATTGTTGTGCCCGACTATGCGGCGGGGCTGGCGTTCTTTGTCGGGACGCTGGGCTTCACGCTGGTCGATGACACCGATCTCGGCGCGGGCAAGCGCTGGGTGGTGGTTTCCTGCGGCGAAGGCGCGAAGCTGCTGCTGGCGCGCGCGGCGGACGACGTGCAGGCCGCGGCGATTGGCCGGCAGGCCGGCGGGCGCGTGGGGTTCTTCCTGCACACTGCCGATATAGCCGCAAGCGAAGCCGCGCTGCGCGAGCGCGGCGTCCTGATCGAAGCACCGCTGCGCCACGAGGCTTATGGTGCAGTGCTCGTTTTCCGCGATCCCTTCGGCAATCGCTGGGATCTGATCGAACCTCGAATGGATAAAGCCGCATGACTGACGATATTCTGGTCCGCACCGAAGGCGGAATGGGCGTGCTGTCGCTCAACCGGCCCAAGGCGATCCACGCGCTTAACCGCGCGATGGTCGATGGCATGACCGCCGCGCTGCTGGCGTGGCGCGATGATCCGGCGATTGGCGCGGTGATCATCGACCATTCCGAAGGGCGCGGCTTCTGCGCGGGCGGTGACATCGCCTTCCTCAGAAATTCCGCGCTGACCGACGAGGGCGTCTCGGGCCGCAAGTTCTTCTTCGACGAGTACCGGCTCAACCACCTGATCATGACTTATGAAAAGCCCATTGTGGCCTTCATGGACGGGATCACGATGGGAGGCGGCGTCGGCATCGCCGATCCCGCGCGCTACCGCGTCGCGACCGAGAACACGCGCCTCGCCATGCCGGAAACCGGCATCGGCCTGTTCCCCGATGTCGGCGGCGGCTGGTTCCTTTCGCGCATGAAGGGG
>CAILIO010000179.1 GCA_903834285.1 uncultured Sphingomonadales bacterium
TACGCCCTCCCTACGCCAGCCCCAGCGCAAAATCCGTGCCCGTAATCAACCCCAACGCAACGCCGCCAGGTGGTCCCCTTTTGCACGCCGATAGTGGGTCCCGTTTGGACGCCGATTGACAGCCAGACATTCCAAATCAGCAGGACCACAGCTGGCAGGGTGAGGAGCAGCACCTCAAGACCGAAAGCCCAAGCGGACTGGCGCTGTAGTCCAAGCAGATCGCTGAACCCGGCGACGGCAGCGACTAGAGCGATCGGAATGGAAATCGCGAGCGTCCGCGTCTTCAACTTCAACGCACCGGTGGCGCTGTTCCTCGCCAGCTCAACAGCGTGATTGAGGCGGGCCAAGCCATTCTCGATGTCCTCGTTGTAGCAGACTGCCAGCGCGCGTCGTAGCGGGATGTGCTCTTCCAGCAGCGCTGGCATCTGGGGCCATACATCTGTCCGCGCTGCCATTGGTCCGGATTTCGAGCCGCTCTTCATCGTGTTCATGTCGATCTAAAAGGCGAGAGCTTGTCAACAGATTGGCTGAGCCAATTTCGCCGGACGAATCTTGTCCGCACAGCCCAAATGCGCTATGTGGTTCACCTGAAAAGATCTTCGAATTCACGTTTTTGCGGCGGAATTTTTTGGGGGCCACTTTGGGGGCCACGAATTTTTCAAGGTCAAATAAGTAATCTGATATCATTGGTTTATTTCGCCAATGTGGATCACCTAAGCGCACCATTTCCTTCCTGGCGGTAGACTTGGGCAGGTGCTGCACAAGCGGCGGCGCCTTTGGCTCGCATGACCGTTCTGCGGTCGGCTCCCCCCTTTGCGCAAGGTATCACCACCGGGCGCAGGCTTGCGAGCGATAAAAAGCACATAGCGCCCTGGCCATCCGCTCCCCCGGGAAGCGATGGCCAGTGTGAGTTTGCAGCGATCCGGGCCGGCGCGCGCCCCGGCACGTCAGGCCGCGATCACGCCACGATCAGAAAATCATCGAAGGCGAGTGCGGCATGCGTAGCGGTGCCGATCGTGGCCACCAGCACCTGGGCTTGGCGTCCGGTGCCATCGGGGTCGTAGTAAAGGTTGCCGCTGCCGACATCGTAGATCACCCGGTCGGTTGCATCGTGCGCGCTGGTCCCGGTGTAGAAGGCATCCGCCGTCAATCCGCCGATCGCCCCGATCGCGGTGAACACGGCTTTGCTGAACGCCAGCATGTCGCCCTCGGCCCGGCTGAAATCGGTCACGAGATCGGCCGTGCTGCCCAGCGTCGCGGTCGATTTCGATGCGAACAGGAACGTGTCGGCCCCCTGTCCGCCCGTCAGCGTGTCCTGCCCGGTTCCACCGTTGAGCGTGTCGTTGCCGCCGCCGCCCCGCAGCGTATCGTTGCCGGCGGCGCCGAACAGGATGTTGTCGGCCTCATTGCCCATGAGCACGTTGGCCGCCGCGTTGCCCGTGCCATTGATCGCCGCCATCCCGGTCAGGGTCAGGTCTTCGACATTGGCCGCGAGCGTGAAGGACACCGAGGATTCGACCCGGTCATAGCCGCCACCGGCGGATTCGCGCACCACATCGCCCGCATTGTCGACGATGAACCGATCATCGCCCGCGCCGCCGGTCATCGAATCCGCCCCGGTGCCGCCATCAAGCACATCGTTCCCGTTGCCGCCGCTGAGGATGTCATTGCCGTCCATGCCCCGCAGCGTGTCGTCGCCGTCGTTGCCCTGCAGCGTGTCGACCCCCGCAGCGCCTGTCATCACATTGGCAGCGGCATTGCCAATCCCCTTGGCGGCGCTCGTTCCAGTATACGTGAAAGTCAGGTTCTCGACATTGTCAGCAAGCTTGACCGAAGCCAGCGCGGTCAGCACCGTGTCGGTGCCCTGGTCCGCGAGTTCGATCACCTTGTCCGTCGCGGAATCAACGATGTAGGTGTCATCGCCCATCCCGCCATACATGATATCGTTGCCGGTACCGCCGTCGAGCGTGTCGTTGCCGCCAAGCCCATAGAGCGTGTCGTTATTGCCCAGGCCATAGATCAGATCCACGCCGTTCGTGCCGGTCAGCGTGTTCTTCGCAGCGTCACCGGTGAAGATATCGGTCGCATCGGTCACCGTCACCGCAATCGCCTGATCGTCAAAGTCCGTGCCCGATTGCGCGCGGACGATGACGTTGTAGATGTTGTCATGCCCCTGATCCGCGGGGGCTTCATAATCCGGGGCTGCAATAAAGCTGAGCGCGCCGGTAGTCGGATCAATCTGGAACAGCGCGCTATCGCTGCCGCCCTGGATTGAGAAGGACACCGGCGACGTCGCGCCGGTCGTCCCGATGGTGGCGACAGCGCTGGAATTTTCGGCAATGGCGTAGTCCGCGCTGGCACCGCCGCCGCCAGATGCAATGTGGAAGTCGTTCGGCGAGAATACCTGCAGGATGAGGGGATCAGCGTCGTGTAAACTTAGCGGTCTGGTCGCGGTAACCAGCTTGCCATCCGCCGTCGCTGCTAGGGCAAGTGGCCCGCCTAGGAAGGCAATGCCAACATCTTGCCCTGCGTCTTGCGGGCCAGAGATGGCGGCACCGGTCGAGTCAAACACCGCGAAGTCGACCCCCCGAACTCTGTTGCCATCGTTCCACGATACGGCAACTTTGCCTCCGGGCAATGCAACCGCACTGATGCCAACTTGCCAAGAAGGCAAATCGCCCTCGTTGGCGAGAATGACGCCGCTTGTCCGGCTTCCATCGTCGCTATAGAATTGCAGCGCAATATCGGCATCCGAGCCACCGGGAACCGAAGTGGATTCATACGCGACGGCAAAGCCGCCTGTCGAAAGCCCCACAACACTTAGAGTTTGCGTATCGCCATGATAATTAAGTGGCACATCATTGATTGTCACCGGCGAACCGACCGGCGCACCATCCGCCCCGAACGTCTGGGCCTTCAGCTCGATGGTCGAATCTGCGTTGCCGTGCATCCAGGCGATCACATATCCACCATTCGCCAATGCGGAAACAGAAGGAAAAACGTCGCTCTCCGAGGGGGCCGGAGCAGTGACCTGGATTTCCCCGCCAATCGGGGCACCGGAGGCCGAAAAATGCTGGGCGTCAATGCTGGCAGGGCTGCCACCGCGCCAAGCCATCACAACGCTGCCATCGGCAAGAGTCGTGACCGAAGGGGCTGCATGATAGCCGCCTGTCGTGGTGTTAACGACAAATGCGCCGTTGGGGCTTGTGTCCGCAGCGTCAAACACTCTGGCCATCACGTCGGTGCCCGAACTGTCCGTGCTTATCCAGCTTATGATGTAGCCACCGTTTCCAAGCGCGGCAATGTAGGGCTCGGCGGCACCTTGCGGACCGGCGAAAACAGTAAAGGACCCTCCCAAGAGCTCGCCGGAAGCCGAAATATGCTGTGCTCTTATTTGTCCGAAGCCATAGTCATCCCATGTCGTAATGAAACTTCCGTCGGAAAGAACGGCCACA
>CAILIO010000180.1 GCA_903834285.1 uncultured Sphingomonadales bacterium
CGCTGCTGCTGCTGGGCGCCGTGGCGCTTGCCGGGCCGAGCGGCGTTCTTGCGTGGACGGAAAACGCGCGCCTGCTCGAGCAGCGGCAGGCCGAAGTGAAGCAGCTGCAGGCCGACCGCGACCGCTTGCGCAACCGGGTCAATCTGCTCGATCCGCGTCATGCCGATCCCGACCTGGTCGGTGAATTGCTCCGGTCCGATCTTAATGTGGCGCATCCCGACGAGATCGTCATCCAGCGCAAGTAAGGCCATCCGGCATCCGCCGCGCGATCTTCACGGAGCAGCCCCGAACATGACCGTCCACCACGGACACGATGACGACGACGCCGGCGAAACGGGCAAGATCCCGGTTCCCGACCATGTGCAGGACGCGATCCGCACGCTGATCCGCTGGTCGGGCGATGATCCGGACCGCGAGGGTCTGCTCGATACGCCGCAGCGCGTCGCGCGCGCGTGGAAGGAGTATTGCCAGGGCTATGGCGAAGAACCGGCGGCGCATCTCGCGCGCCAGTTCGAGGAAGTGGGCGGCTACAATGAACTTGTGCTGCTCAAGGACATTCCGTTTCAGTCGCACTGCGAGCATCATATGGCGCCGATCGTCGGCAAGGCGGCGATTGCCTATCTGCCGCGGGACAAGGTGGTCGGCATTTCAAAGTTGGCGCGCGTGCTCAATGCCTATGCGCGGCGGCTGCAGATTCAGGAACGGCTGACCGCCGAAGTGGCGACCTGCATCTGGGACAACCTCAAGCCGCACGGCGTCGCCGTGGTGATCGAGGCGCAGCACGGCTGCATGACCGGGCGAGGGGTGCGCACGCCGGGTGTGGGCATGGTCACCAGCAGGATGATGGGTACGTTTCTTGAAGATAACCGCAGCCGCAAGGAAGTGCTCAGCCTGATGGGTTATTGAGGCGCTGCGCGACAGACAAAGGATCAGCAGGCACATGCAGGGTATCTTGAGACTGGCCGCCGCTTCGCTCGCACTTGCCGCACCGCTTGCCTCGGCAGCACCCTCCATCCCGCCTGCGATCTACACCGATCCGCCCGCCGACGCGAAGCATCCTGCGCGGATGGAAGTGCTTCATATCCCGAGCGGCGGGGTGGAGATCAACGGCGTTGCCTATCTCGCCGCCGGGGCCGGGTTGCACCCGACGGTGGTGATCTGCCACGGCTTGCCGGGCAACGAGAAGAACCTCGATCTCGCGCAGGCGCTGCGGCGCCGGGGCTGGAATGCGATCACGTTCAACTATCGCGGTTCGTGGGGCAGCCCGGGCACCTTTCGCTTCGGCCAAAACCCAGAGGATGCCCGCGCAGTGCTCGCGTTCCTGCGCCAGCCTGATACGGCCCTAAAGTTAGGCATCGATACCGGGCGGATGGCGATGGTCGGGCACTCGATGGGCGGTTGGGTAACGGCGATGGCGGGCTCCGAGGAGCCTGACTTGCGGGGGCTCGTGATGATTTCTGCTGGCAATATCGGCCCGATCGGAAAGCTGTCTGAGGCGGACCGGGTCAAGCTTATCGTCGAGAATAGCGAAACACTGAACAATACCACACAAGTGCTTTCGGCAGAGCTCGCGGCGCATGCCGCTGAATGGGACTACGTGAACCGCGCCGGGTCGCTCCGGGCGACACCCTTGCTCGTACTGACCTCGGACGACGGGCTTGCGCCCGATGGCGATGTACTGGTCGCAGCCTTGCGGAAGACCGGGAGCACCAAAGTGCAGACCGCCCATGTCGCCACCGACCACAGCTGGTCCGACCACCGCATCGACCTCGAAGCGCGGGTGATCCGCTTTCTTGAGCCGCTGCTGGCGCGGTGACGGGCTCTGCGTCCGCTTTCGCGCCCGTTGTCGTCGCAGTCAGTCGCGATGGCGGCCACGGCTTCTCCAAGCGCGTTGCCATGGGCGGCATAACGCTGCTGGCTAGGATCGGCGTTGAGGGTGACGCGCATTGCGGCAAAACGGTCCAGCACCGCTCGCGCGTGGCAGTCGATCCCACCCAGCCCAATCTTCGGCAGGTCCATCTGATTCACGCCGAATTGCTCGACGAACTGGCGGGCAAGGGCTTCACGGTAGCCGCCGGCGATCTTGGCGAGAACATTCTGACACGCGGGATCGACTTGCTGGGACTCGCCACGGGGTCGCAGCTGAGGATCGGTGAGGCCAAGATCGAAGTGACCGGCCTGCGCAATCCCTGCGCGCAGATCGAGCGCTTTCAGCCGGGATTGCTCGCCGCGGTGGTCGATCGCGCAGCGGATGGCTCGCTCATCCGCAAGTGCGGCGTGATGGGCGTGGTGCTGCGCGGCGGCATGGTCCGGGCAGGTGATTATGTTCTGGCGGTTCCTGCCAGCGGACCAAGCCGGCCTTTGGCGCCGGTTTAGACCGAGCCTTGTGCTTTTCAGTTTCGATCAGTTCCGCCGCTCTTATGGCAAAAATCGATAACTGACATGAACTTTCATCGCTTCCCGCCTTAGGTACCTAGGCGTAGTTTTGGCGCATCGATCACGCTATGGAGTCTCTCACGATGAACATGCAGACCGGTGACGCCGCGGGCGGTTGCCCTGTCCACAAGAGCGCCACGCGCGCCCTCCTGGGCCGTACCAACAAGGACTGGTGGCCCGAGGCGCTGCCGGTCGACATCCTCCATCAGGGCGGCGTCTCGCCCGATCCTAGCGATCCTGGATTCGACTATGCGGAAGCGTTCAAGGCGCTCGATTATGCGGCGCTCAAGGCCGATCTCACCGCACTGATGACCGATAGCCAGCCCTGGTGGCCGGCGGACTATGGGCACTATGGCCCCTTCTTCATCCGTATGGCCTGGCACGCGGCGGGCACCTATCGCACCGCCGATGGCCGCGGCGGCGCCAACAGCGGTCAGCAGCGCTTCGCGCCGCTGAATTCCTGGCCCGACAACGGCAATCTCGACAAGGCGCGGCGCCTGCTCTGGCCGATCAAGGCGAAGTACGGAAAGCACATTTCCTGGGCCGATCTCTTCGTGCTGGCGGGCAATGTCGCCATTGAATCGATGGGTGGGCCGGTGTTCGGTTTCGGCGGCGGTCGCGCTGACGTCTATGAGCCCGAGCGGGACATCTACTGGGGCCAAGAACCACATTGGGTCGACTCGGCTGAAACGCGCATCCAGCCCGACAAGGACATGAACCTCGAGGAGCCGCTTGCTGCGATCCAGATGGGGCTCATCTATGTGAACCCGGAAGGGCCGGGCGGGGTGCCTGATCCGCTCGCCTCGGCGCGCGACATCAAGATCACCTTCAAGCGCATGGCGATGGACCTTGAGGAGACCGCCGCACTGACAGCGGGCGGCCACACATTCGGCAAGGCCCATGGTGCGGGGGATGCCGCGCTGGTCGGCCCGGCGCCGGAGGCTGCGGACATCACCGCGCAGGGCCTCGGTTGGCTGAGCACGCACGGCAGCGGTGTAGGCGGCGATGCGATCACTAGCGGCATCGAAGGCGCGTGGGTCAATACACCCACCGAATGGTCGGAGAACTACTTCCGCCTGCTGCTCGATTATGACTACGAGCTTGTCCGCTCGCCGGCCGGTGCACAGCAGTGGCAACCGGTCGACCAGCGCGAGGAAGACATGGCGCCGGCCGCGCACGATCCTTCGCAGCGCGTGCCGACGATGATGACTACGGCCGATATGGCGCTCAAGATGGACCCCGAGTTCCGCGCGATTTCCGAGCGGTTCCGCCATGATCACGAAGCTTTCAAGGATGCCTTCGCGCGCGCATGGTTCAAGCTGACGCACCGCGATATGGGCCCCAAGGTGCGCTATCTCGGGCCGGACGTTCCGGCAGAGGACCTGATCTGGCAGGATCCGGTTCCGGCGGGGCTGGTGCCTTCGCCTGATGTCGAAGCGGCCTTCAAGGCGGCAATCCTCGGCTCGGGCCTCAGCATCGGCCAGCTGGTCAAGGCGGCCTGGGCTTCGACTTCGACTTATCGCCGCACCGACCATCGCGGCGGCGCCAACGGCGCGCGCGTTCGCCTCGCGCCGCAGAAGGACTGGGCGGTCAACGATCCCGCCGAACTGGCCGAAGTGCTGGCAAAGATCGACGCGCTGCGCGGCAGCCTCTCGATGGCCGATGCCATCGTGCTGGCAGGCACGGCAGCCGTCGAGCAGGCATCCGGGGTCGCGGTGCCCTTCACCGGTGGGCGCGGCGATGCGACTGACGCGTGGACCGATGCGGAAAGCTTCGCGGTACTGGAACCGCGCGCCGATGGCTTCCGCAACTACCTTGCCGCCAAGCACTCGGTGAAGACCGAAGAGCTGATGATCGACCGCGCATCGCTGCTGGGCCTTTCCGCGCCGGAAATGGCGGTGCTCGTTGGCGGCCTGCGCGTGCTCGGCGCCAACCAGGGCGGCAGCGACCGGGGCGTGTTCACCGACCGGGTGGGCGTTCTCACCAACGACTTCTTCGTCAACCTGCTCGACATGGGCACCGTGTGGAGCGCTCTCGAAGGCAGCGATGAGGAAGAGTTCGTCGGCCATGACCGGGCGTCGGGCGCGGTGAAGTGGCATGCGAGCCGCGCTGATCTTGTGTTCGGCTCCAACAGCCAGCTGCGCGCGGTGGCGGAAGCTTATGCCGAAGCGGGCGGCGACGCGAAGTTCGTGCGCGATTTCATCAAGGCCTGGACCAAGGTGATGAACGCCGATCGTTTCGATATGGCCTGATGGCTGCGATCCGCCGGACCAATCGTGCCCGGCGGATCAGCTTTCGAGGTTGCGTTTGAACAGTCGCTTGATCAGCCAGGGCTCGAGAAAGCGGCCGAGCAACCACAAGGCGGCGAAGATGCCGGCAAAGACGTAGGCGGCGGTGGGCGAGAAGCCGTCCTTGTCCTCGTCGCCGTCCTTCTTCTTGTCCTTGGCGTCTTTGGGCTTTTCCGGCGCGGGCGCGCCGAGGAACTTGTCGACCGGGTTGAGCTGGATCTCGCCCTTCTTGGCGTCGTCCTTTTTCGCCTTTTCCTCGGCCTTGGGCTTTTCAAGTGTGCCAAGGAACACTGTCAGCTGGCCCACGGTGAGGAACAGCAACGGTGCGAGAAAGCAATAGAGCAGTGCGCGGCTGACGAGATGGTAGCGCAGCACCGCGCCCAGGCCGGCGGGTTCGATGCACAGCGTGCCCGAATCGATGACGGAAAGCGGGTCCTGCGCGAGCTGATCGCGCTTGGCCACCTTGACCACGTCGCCCATGCGGGCGTGCGTGGTTCCGGAATGCGCGAAGAGCGGATCGAGCTTCGCGTAGGCCTCGTCTGAGGTTTGTCCGGCAGGCAAGGGGACCTCTCCGCGAATGTGCCAGATCCAGCTGATCCAGCGCAGGATCGATCCCTGTTCGGAAGTGGCGGGCAGCGGCTCACTACCCGGTGCGCTGCGAGAGGCCACCTGTTATTCCGCCGGAACCGCAGATTGATCGTTGAAGAATGGCTCGCGCGATTTGCGCTCCTTCCACGCCTTCCAGCCTTCGGTGAAGGGGTAGAGCATCTGTTCGCGGATCGACATGCGGCGCCCACCTTCCATGCCGAGCAGCTCGGCCTCGCCATCGATACAGGTGCCGAACATGCGGTCGATGAAGATGAAGGTGTTGGAGTAGTTGCTGCGGGTCGATTCGAAATCCTGCGAGTGGTGCAGGCTGTGATGTTCAGTGGTGTTGAAGGTCCAGCGCCACCAGCGCGGGCTGTTGAAGCGCACGTTGATGTGTTGGTAAGCGCCCACCGACATGCCGATGGCACCCGCCAGGAGGAACGCGCGTGGCAGGAAATCGAACAGGCCGCCAATGCCGAGCCCGATCAGAAACAGCTCGAGCGGGTTGCCGACAGCACCCTTATGCACGTTCAGCTGGGTGATATAATGGTGCACCGAATGGGGCAGCCACAGCGGGTACCAGTTGTGCATCCCGCGGTGCATCCAGTACTGGCCGAAATCGAAGATGAACACGATAAGGAAGGCCTGAAGCAGCAACGGCAGGCTGGTGAACCAGACGAACTTGTCGAGATGCATGCCCGACTGGATGGCCTCGATGGCGGCATCGCTGCCGACATAATTGTCGAGCAGCCGGACCATGGTGCTGGCCACGCCGACGTAGAACAAATCGGTCGCCAGTTCCTTCCAAGTGATCTGCCAGCTCTTGTGGCGCGGGCTCGTGAGTTCGAGGAGCTGGAGGACCAGGCGAAAGCCGATGCTGATCCAGATCGCGGTCGAGGCCTTGGCGATCGAATTTGGGGCGTAATACCAGAAGGCGACCATCCCGAAGAAGACCGCGGGCTGGAACCAGGAGAAAAACAGCAGCTTCAAGGGGCCGCCTTCGACCCTGGGGATGTTGTCCCATCCGATCGTAACCGGGGACTGGGTCCCGACAATCCGCTTCCCGACTCGAATACCGTCCATCACGCGTCCCCATGGTGCGGTGCAGCGAGGGAGAGGATGGCAAATATTTGACAGTCGTCAAGCCCGCAGGTCCGGCCTTTGGGGTTAGTTCATGCCGCAGTTCCGCGCAGTGTGCGCTGCACTGCGGCATGAGTATTACGATTTATTACGTCAAAGGTTCTCGAGCACATACTCGGCCGAGGAAACCTTGAAGTCGCCCGGGGCTTCGACATGAAGCTGTTCGACGGTCCCGTCGTTGACAACCATCGCAAACCGCTGGCCGCGAATGCCGAGGCCGAAGCCAGTGCCGTCCATGGTGAGGCCGAGCGCCTTGGCGAAATCGCCGTTGCCGTCCGCCAGCATGGTGACGTCGGCCGATCCGGCAGCAGCGCCCCAGGCCTTCATCACGAAGGGATCGTTGACCGCGGTGCAGGCGATCTCGTCGATGCCTTTGGCGCGGATCTCGTCCGCCTTCTGCACAAAGCCGGGGAGGTGCTTGGCCGAGCAGGTGGGGGTGAAGGCGCCGGGCACCGAAAACAGCGCGACACGCTTGCCGGCAAAATACTCGGCGGACTGCACCGCATCGATGCCGTCGGCCGTGGCTTTCACCAGCTTCACGTCGGGCAGCTTGTCTCCAACCGCAATAGTCATGGGCAAGGATCCTCTTTCTGTTGATCTGTGCGTTGATGCGCAGAGGCCGATATAAGCGCGGTGTGTGACAGCGCAACCATGAGGCACCCACCGGCCTGCATGGTTAAGTCTGCTTCACCGCGGTTCTTGAAGAACCGGTAAAGCCTGAGCGCGCTTCATGGTCCCGAAACCGGGAGGTTTTGAGGGGAGATTCGGGACATGCGCCTTCGCACTCTTGCGCGTTCGCTGGGCGGCGCGGTCATCGCCGCCGCACTGGCGGTGACTGCCACATCATCTGCGATCGCGGCGCCAGCATGCTGGTCCGCCGACCTCGTGCGGGCGGCCAAGCTGAGGCAGCTTGACGTGATGCTGATGGTCGGCTCGCTGCGCTGCCGCACCACCGGGCAGGACTACCGGGTGGCTTACGATCGCTTTCTGCTTCGCCACCGCCCGACGCTGGGCAAGGCCAATGCGGCCATCCTGGGAGAAATGCGGGCAAGGCTTGGCCAGATCGGCGCGCTGGAAACGCTCGATCAGGCAAGCGTGCGCATGGCCAATCGCTATGGCCAGCAGGCGGGCTACGCCTGCGCCGATCTGGGTGAAGTAACCGCCGCGCTTGCCGATAGCGGCGGCGAGGCGCTTGTGCAGGCGGCCGACATGCTGGTCGGCGAGGATGTCGCGCTCGAAGCGTGCCCGGTGGAGATTGCTGCGGCCAGCTTGCCCGCCCGCCGGAAGTAGGCCCGGGACATGCCCTGAAGTGATATAAAGACTTCTTTATATACCAATTGCGCATCGGCGTCAGGCCCGCTAAGGGGGTGGTATGAAAGCCCACCTTCCGGCGGGCTTTTTCTCGTCTGAAATGCAATCTTGGAGACTGCCTCGTGGCCAGCGTGCTTGACGCCCGGAAAGACTATGTGATCGCCGATATCGGCCTGGCCGACTTCGGCCGCGCTGAAATCAGGATCGCCGAAACCGAAATGCCCGGCCTGATGGCGCTGCGCGAGGAATTCGGCGCTTCGCAGCCCCTCAAGGGCGCGCGCATCACCGGATCGCTGCACATGACGATCCAGACCGCCGTGCTGATCGAGACGCTGACTGCGCTTGGCGCGCAGGTGCGCTGGGCCACCTGCAACATATTTTCGACGCAGGACCATGCTGCTGCCGCGATCGCCGCCTCGGGCGTGCCGGTCTTTGCGATCAAGGGTGAAAGCCTGGCGGACTATTGGGATTACGTCGGCTCGATCTTCACGTGGGACGCGGAGGTTGAAGGTCAGACCGCCAACCTGATCCTCGATGATGGCGGCGATGCCACGATGTTTGCACTCTGGGGCGCGCGCATCGAGGCCGGCGAGACCATGGGCGAACCCGCCAACGCCGAGGAAATCGAATTCCAGCGCGCGCTCAAGGCCTTCCTCAAGGCTAAGCCGGGCTACCTCACCGAGACGGTCAAGAACATCAAGGGTGTTTCGGAAGAGACAACCACCGGTGTCCACCGGCTCTATCAGATCGCCAAGGACGGCAAGCTGCCGTTCCCCGCGATCAACGTGAACGATTCGGTGACCAAGTCGAAGTTCGACAACCTTTATGGCTGCAAGGAATCGCTGGTAGATGCGATCCGCCGCGCGACTGACGCGATGCTTGCCGGCAAGGTCGCCTGCGTCGCCGGTTTCGGTGATGTCGGCAAGGGTTCGGCCGCTTCGCTCCGCAACGGCGGTGCGCGTGTCATGGTCACGGAGATCGATCCGATCTGCGCTCTGCAGGCGGCGATGGAAGGTTATGAAGTCGTCACGATGGATGAGGCCGTCAAGCGCTGCGACATCTTCGTGACAGCCACGGGGAACGAGGACGTCATCACCGCCGATCACATGAAGGCGATGAAGCCGATGTCGATCGTGTGCAACATCGGCCACTTCGACAGCGAGATCCAGATCTCGGCGCTCGACAACTACAAGTGGACCGAAGTGAAGCCAGGCACCGATCTCGTCGAGTTCCCCGATGGCAAGCAGATCATCATTCTGGCCAAGGGCCGCCTGGTCAATCTGGGCTGCGCGACCGGGCACCCCAGCTTTGTGATGTCGGCCAGCTTTACCAACCAGACGCTGGCGCAGATTGAACTCTACACCCGAAACGACCAGTACAAGAACGATGTCTATGTTCTGCCCAAGCACCTCGACGAAAAGGTCGCGGCGCTGCA
>CAILIO010000181.1 GCA_903834285.1 uncultured Sphingomonadales bacterium
CCCTCCCGCAGGCGGGAGGGGCGCAAAAGGATTGGTATCATCGGGCAGCCCGATATCGCGCTCCATGGGTATCCACCCGCGCCCGAACCCGCTGGAATTGTGCTGTGCCATGGCCGTGCGACTCCCGCTTGGAACAAAAGGGGATCATTGTGGCATGGGTGGGGGTGTGTAGGACAGGGGATAGGCGAAGGACGAGAGCGCGGATCTGATCGGACTTACTAAGCAAGCGCACCAAACCCGAGGCGAATGGCATCGCCGGTGATGGCAAGTGTGGTTGTCTGCGTGATGCCCCAATCGTGAGGCACGTATGATTTTTCAGATTTTAGCGGCGGTCACATTGTCGATGATGGGCGGGGCAAACTCATTGTTTGCGCGTCCGTTTGAATTTTTCCAGTTCATTCTCCCAGATGCTCCAATCAGCGTCGAAGTGGGGGATGGCAGTTCCTTTGGCGCGATCCAACTCAACAAAGCAAGGAATCAAGTGAGTATCTTCGAAGATAGTTGCGTAAAAGATAGCACCGATAAAATAGGCTTTATCGACGCCTTGCGGGAAGGCAAATTGACCAAACGAGTGACGCCCGCCAGGCTTGATCGCGACCGGATTTATGCTTCCCTGCCCGGGGAAAAAGAACTTGATCGGCCCCGTTGGCTTGGTGAGGAGAATCGCGGAATTGATAAGATGGATAGCCGCAGGGCTAGCTCCCAAATTTTCAATATACGCGTCAATCATAGGACCGTTGATAGCTACGGCAGGAACTAGGTCTGCCGCTTCACGGGCACGATAAGAGAGATAGTTGGATTTGGTGTAGTGCGCCGCGCGCTCAGCAAATACAGCGGCAGCAATGGCGGCGAAAAGGGTCATTATGCCCGCACCAAACCCCCAAGCGGCAATCCTTGCCTGCTGGTAGGCAGCGATGGCGGCTGCGTCGGCGGCGCTCGCCGCACGTCTAGCCTCTAGGAGATTATTGCTGGTAGCGCGATGTTGTTCTTCGGCCTCTGCGCAGGCGTCGGCTTTACCTTCTCTCAGCCCGATGGGAAGCGCACGAATCTTGGATGGCTCGCAATCGGAACCGCCTGCACGGTAGTTTGCGGATTGTTCGCGATAGCCGCTGTCACCGGTAAGGTTTGGTTGTTTGGGCTGTAATAGCCACGCGAGGACAACTGCGAAAACTACGCATCCGAGAGCCGCAAAGAAGAACAGCCGATAGCCTCTAGGCATTGGATCAAAAACACCACTGTGAACTTACCGCGACTCAGTTTGTTCCTGATATTCGGCTCAGAGTCCATCACTCCCACGTCTGACACCCTTTTCGATGAGTTGGGCTCAGCTCGCGCTCTTGCGGGTCGCAGCCGTCTTGGCTAGCCTCTTTTCATGTTCTCGCCCTCCTTCCGAATACAACGCTGACGGCAATTCCGCTGTCTCGCGTCTGTATGACGGAGGTTTCCATGAGCTGGAATTATCGGGTGCTCGACCATGGCACGCATTTCGCGCTTCATGAGGTCTACTATCGCGAAGATGGATCGGTGCGCGGCTGGACGGCGGAGCCGGTGGGGTTTGTTTCGCCTCCCGAGGAGGGGGTTGAAGGGCTGGCGCTTTCGCTCGAGCGGGCGCTTTCGGATGCGCGGCGGCAGCCGGTGCTGCGGGTGGCGGATTTGCCGGGGTAGGTTTGGTGGTTGCCTCAGGAAGCGTCACCCCGGGTCAAGCCCGGGGTGACGGTGGAGGGGGGCGTTTTCGCGGCCGGGCGGATTTACCCCCCCCACCATCATGATTACCCCTCCACCACCCTTCGGGCGGTCCCCCTCCCCGTGCCGGGGAGGTTCTGCCCCTCCGTCAGCCCTGCGCGCTGCCACCTCCCCGAGCGAGCTTGGGGAGGTATTGCCCCTCCGACCCACCTTCGGCGGGCCACCTCCCCATTTGTGCTTTGCAAAAATGGAGCGGGATTGGGGCGGGCGCCCGGCTTGGCAGTGTGGGGGGTGAAGGGGGCGATGGCCCCCTTCGTGGCTTTGGCTTTGTGGGTAGTTCGCGCCGGGTCGGCGGGTTACTGGGTGCTGGAGGTACGATCGGCCTCGTCGGCATCGTCATCTTCATCATCGGGCGCTTCGCCGTAGCCTGAGCCGGGGCCGGTGAGCGGCCGGCTGGTGTTGGCGGGGCCGTTGCCGAAGGTGCCGGAGCCGAAGGATTCGTTGGCGCTGGTGGAGGTCATCTGGGCGACGCATTCCTCGCCGAACTTGTGGTGGATCTCGCGGGTGTATTCCGCGCCGAAGCTGGTCCATTTGAACCAGCGGACTTTGCCGATCATGCAATTGCACAGCTCGATGCTGCCGACGCGGGGGAGGCCGGCGTCTTCGGCTTTGGCGAAGCATTGGCGGCGCGCTTCGGTCTCCGCGCTGGGCGGGCTGCTGCGCCAGGCATCGTAGGCCTTGTTGACGCCGGTGAGCGCGACGACCGGAATGATGAAATACCACAAGCGCATCGCAAGCCCCCTTGATGCTGGTGGGAGGGGGATAGCGGGGCGCGGTTAAGGTGGGGTTAGTGGGGAGGATTACCGCTCCACCACCCTTCGGGCGGCCCCCCTCCCCGTGCCGGGGAGGTTCTGCCCCTCCGTCAGCGTTTGAGGAGGGGGGCGAGGTAGTGGCCGGTGAAGCTGCGGGGGTTTTTGGCGACGGTTTCGGGGGTGCCTTCCGCCACGAGCTCGCCGCCGCGGACGCCGCCTTCGGGGCCGAGATCAAGCAGCCAGTCGGCGGTCTTGATCACATCGAGGTTGTGTTCGATGACGACGACGCTGTTGCCCTGATCGACGAGGCGGTGGAGGACTTCGAGGAGCTTGCGCACGTCTTCGAAGTGGAGGCCGGTGGTGGGCTCGTCGAGGATGTAGAGCGTCTGCCCGGTGGAGCGGCGGGCGAGTTCCTTGGCGAGCTTGACGCGCTGCGCCTCACCGCCCGAGAGCGTGGTGGCCTGCTGGCCGACCTTGACATAGCCGAGGCCGACTTCGTTGAGCATGTGCATCCGGTCCCGGATCGGGGGGACGGCCTTGAAGAATTCCTCGGCGTCCTCGATCGTCATATCGAGCACATCGGCGATGGAGTGGCCCTTGAACTTCACCTCCAGCGTTTCGCGGTTGTAGCGCTTGCCGCCGCATTCCTCGCACGTCACGTAGACATCGGGGAGGAAGTGCATCTCGATCTTGATCAGGCCGTCGCCCTGGCACTTTTCGCAGCGCCCGCCTTTGACGTTGAAGCTGAAGCGGCCGGGCTTGTAGCCGCGCGCGGCGCTTTCGGGCAGGCCGGCGAACCAATCGCGGATCAGGGTGAAGCTGCCGGTGTAAGTCGCGGGGTTTGAGCGCGGGGTGCGGCCGATGGGGGACTGGTCGATCTCGATCACTTTGTCGCAGTGTTCGAGGCCGGTCACGCGGTCGTGCGCCCCGGCGATCAGGCGCGCGCCATTGAGCGTGCGCGCGGCAACGGCGTGCAGCGTGTCGATGGTGAAGCTCGATTTGCCCGAGCCGGACACGCCGGTGACGCAGGTGAAGGTGCCGAGCGGGATCGAGGCGGTGACGTTCTGCAAGTTGTTGGCCCGCGCGCCCTCCACCGTGATGGTGAGGCCG
>CAILIO010000182.1 GCA_903834285.1 uncultured Sphingomonadales bacterium
AGGCGTCGTATCTTCCAACCGCTGCCGCAGATCGGCAATCTCAGCCGCATTCGGAGCCTGAGCCTCCGCGTTGGCGCGAAGTTGGGCTTGTGCGTCGTCTATTTGTTGACGCAACTCATCGCGTTGAGCGGCCAGCCCGTCATATTCTTCGAACACAGCCGGC
Organism: uncultured Sphingomonadales bacterium; assembly: GCA_903834285.1. Taxonomy (GTDB): domain Bacteria; phylum Pseudomonadota; class Alphaproteobacteria; order Sphingomonadales; family Sphingomonadaceae; genus Novosphingobium. The sequence continues at coordinate 164 of CAILIO010000182.1, forward strand.
GCCACGCGGCGAGCTGCTTCGTTCAGGTCCCGAGGCGGGGAAGGAGTGGGTTCCTGATAAGGAAGCCCAGCAGCCTCCCGTTGCTTGGCCAATTCTTGGAGGCCGGTAATCTGCGTCCGTACCGTGGGTGTGATCGACCCCTGCGTTGCGGTGACCGGCCCTCCGTATTCGGTATCCCGCCAAGGACTCCGGCCGGGAGGCCCGAAAAGACCGAGATCGGCGCCCTGCTGGATTTCCGCCTCGGACAGTGCATGACCGAATTCTCGGCCGATGAGAGTGCCACGCGCCGGAACGGCCGGATGAAACCCGCCTAGTTCTAGCCCCAATAGCGGGAACGCTTCCGGCAAAGCCGCGATGTCCCGTGGCAAACCTGCCGCTACTGCTCCGGCCTGCAATCCACTGACCGCCGCACCTTGCGCCCGAAGGAACATCAGTCCCCCAGAGAGCGCCGGGTTCAGCGAAACATCCCCGATGTAGGGCACATGAACCCCGAATGCGAGATTGACGGACGGTCGGAGGATCCCTTCATTGAAAGCCCGCATGACACCGCCCTGGCCCTTGGCTACATCACGATATAGACCAGCGTCTTCCAATGCTTTCTGTACCGGAGCGGCGAGATTCAGCCCTTCGCCTTTTTCCCACCCCGTTAACGTCCCCTGTCCCATTGCCCGGAGAACATTGCCGACGTACGGCGTCCCATCCATCCACATATCCGTGTCAGGATCGCTGATGATCGGCAATTCCGTCGGGCGAGCACCAAGAAGGTTTTCCGCTGAACCCGTCGCTTCCGGTCGCGGACCAAGCAGGGACTCGGCCGCGCTCGGAGGAGCAGCGGTATCAGACGGCGTGTCCAACTGTGCAGGAGGAAGACCCATCAGTCGTGCGGCACTTGCGGCGTGGCAGGCGCTGGGTTTGCCAACAATCCACGCTTCATCAATTCAGCGTTCGCCCGATCCCACGCCAAGGGACCTGTTCCGAAAGCCCCAGACTGGTAAGCCTTCGCGATACCCGCCGCAGTCGTAAGATCGAAATCCGGCGGCTTAGGCGCAGGTGCATTTGTCCCAACGCCCATGCCCTCCAGCATATCCTTATTCCGCTGCGCGGGGTCGCGCACGAAATTCGGCAGCAACTGCATAATTGGGCCATCCTTGGCCAACAACTGTTGCGCCGTCATGCCGGCCTTTCGGCCATCATCGTAGACCGTTAGAGCTTTTACGAGAAACTGCGCATATAATTGTTCACCCTTCACGTCGCGGCCGGCCAGCATTCCCGGCTGATGTCCAGATATCGCGACGTGCGCCGCATCCAGCACCGCTTTCTTCATCACCCCTTCGGACATGCCCTGCGGCGATCGTAGAGAATCCAGCTCCGTCGTGAGCGCTTTGACCCCCGCTGCGTTCAAGTCGCCGTTCGCTCCATGCGCCCAGATTTGCGCCGGATCGGTAATCCGCGTGGCAGGGTCCGGCGAATGCACTTGCTGGAACAACGTCTCGAACTGAGGTCCGTATGTCGTGGCATCGTGCCCCTGGGCAGTTCGATTGAGTTCCGTGTGCAGCATCGTCAGAATGTGCGACTTCTGCTCGAACGTCAGATTGGTCCCCGTCAAGGTCTTTGGATCGAATTTCGTCGGGTCCTGAATGATTTGGTCAACCGCAGCATTCGCGACTTTTTCCTGCGCCTCTCTGTTCTGACGCGCTTGATCGGCAACAAACTTCGCCTGCAAGACATTCGTTTGCTGGATTTCCTGCCACACACCTTGAACAAATTCTTGCTGTAGCCGAGGATTCGTCGGAAATTTATTGCGCGCGAAATCCCGCGCCGCTTCCATCCGCTGATATTCGGCGCCATAGACCGACGGCGTGACATTCCCGGCACCCGGAGGCGTGGTCACCT
>CAILIO010000183.1 GCA_903834285.1 uncultured Sphingomonadales bacterium
AGGCCATCACCGCCATCACGAACCCGCGCTGCTGCCGGGGCCAGTAGTCATACAGCAGCGAGGTGCCCGCGGGCGATGTTGCCGCCTCGCCGATTCCGACACCGAGCCGCGATAGCGCCAGCATGGCAAAGCTGGTGGTCAGTCCCGCCAGCCCCGTCGCGGCGGACCAGAACAGCAGGCTGACCGCGAGCAGCCGCGTCCGCACCCAGCCATCCGCCAGCCGCCCCACCGGCAGCGAGAACAGCGCATAGAACAGCGCGAAAACGGTGCCGTAAAGCAGCCCCATCTCGGCATCACCGACGCCGAGGTCCTTCTTGATCGCGGGCGCGAGTATCGCGAGGATCTGCCGGTCGAGCAGGCTCATAGCCTGCGTCAGCGCGAGCAGGACGAGCGCATAGCGCCCGCCCTTGGCGACCACCTTCGGCAGGTCGGGCGCGGTCAAGCCAGTGCCGCCGCGATCGTATCGGCGATCGGCGTCGTCGGCCGCCCGATCAGGCGCGAGAGGGTGCGGCTGTCGTCGAACAACGCGTCCTGGCTCGAGGCGAAACTCGAATTGGCGAGCATGGCAGCCAGCCAGCCGGGCAGGCCCACACCTTCGAGCGCGGCGGCATAGTCGGCCTGGCTCATGTCGACATAGGCAACCGGCTTTCCGGCAATGCGCGCAACATGCGCGGCAAATTCGGCCATTGTGAAAGCCTCGTCGCCTGCCAATTCATGGATATCACCCGCCGCACCGCCCGTCAGCGCGGCCACTGCCGCCGCTGCAATGTCCGCGCGCGAAGCCGAACAGATCCGCCCCGCACCCGCCGCGCCGATGATCGCGCCATGCTCAATCGAAGGGCCCAGCGCGCCGGTGTAGTTTTCGTTGTACCAGCCGTTGCGCAGCAGGATATGCGGCACGCCGCTGGCCGCCAGCGCTACTTCGGTATCGCGGTGCTCGCCGGCCAGACCGATGGTCGAAGTGGGCGCATGGAGGATCGAGGTGTAAGCGATCAGCCCCACGCCCGCCGCCTTCGCCGCGTCGATCACCGCCTGATGCTGCGCCGAACGCTTGCCGACCTCATTGGCCGAGATCAGCAGTAGCCGGCCCACGCCTCCCAGCGCCGCCGGATCCGCCATGTCATAATCAAATGCCTGCACCGAAACGCCGGATGCCGCCATCTCCGCCAGCTTGGCCGGATTGCGCACCAGCGCGACCACGTTTGCCGCACCGACCTTTGCCACCAGTTCGGGCAGCACCAGCCGGCCCAATTGCCCCGAAGCGCCTGCGACTGCGTAAATCATCGGTCTCTCCTGCGTTCAGAGTTTGAACCAACGCTCGGCGTTGGTCTGGAAGAACTTCTTTTTCAGCTCGGGCGTCATGTCCATCGCATCCATCGCGCGGACCTCATCGGCCACATACTGATAAGGATAGTCCATGGCGTAAAGTACGCGGTCCTCGCCCACCACCTCCTGGCAGAACTTGATCGCGGGCTCCCATGCCATGCCCGAATTGGTGATCAGCACGTTGCTGCGCATATATTCGGCGATGGTCTTCTTGAGCGGCTTCATCCGTTCATAGCGCTGCGAGCGCACGCCCGCCTGGTGCATGTAGTCGAGCCGGTAGAGCCAGTAGGGCAGTGCCTCGCCCATATGACCGACCATGATCTGCAGGTCCGGATACTTGTCGAAAATGCCGATAGTGATGAGGCGCAGCAGGTGCATCCCCGTTTCGACACCAAACCCGAAGATCGCGCCGTCGAGCCCGCTCTCCAGCATCGGGCCGATCATGCTATCGGGCGATGTGGCGGGGTGGATATAGAGCGGCTGGCCCACTTCGACGAGCGCGCGGAAGATCGGATCGAACTTCGGATCGTCGAGATATTCGCCCTGCGTGTGGCTGTTGATCTGGATGCCCTTGAAGCCCAGCTCGCTGGCCCCGCGCCGGATTTCCTGCGCGGACCATTCCGGGTCCTGCGGCGCCACGGTACCCAGCCCGATAAACCGGTCCGGATACTTTTCGCAGGCCGCCGCCAGAGTGTCGTTGGCGCGGGTGGCAATGCCCTTGGCCTCTTCGGAATCGAGCATCGGCTGCACGCCCGGCGAGGTCAGCGCCAGGATTGCCTTGTCGATCCCCGTCGCATCCATGTCGGCAATGCGCCGCTCGCCCAGATCCAGCAGTCGGTCCATGATCTGGGTGGCGCGTTCGGACGGGCTGGTGGCATAGAAGCCCCAAAGCGAGACCATGCCCTTGTCCGCGGTGCCGTCGCGGATCATGCGCAGGAACACATCGACCTGCTCGCGCGTGGCGAAGGCTTCTTCGGTGGCGATGCGCAAGTAGCCCTTGCCGCCGCCGGTCTTGAGATCGTCGCTCATTTCGCTGTCCTATCCCTCGTGAACCGCCTTGGTGACCATGCACGCCAGCACGCCTTCCGGCCCGTCTTCGGAACCATGGCCCGACCAGCGCACGCCGCCGAAGGGCGAATCCGCGCCCGCGATCATGTTGGTGTTGATGCCCACCATCCCAGCCTCGATCTCGCGCGCCAGACGTTGCTGGCGCTTGCCGTCGGTGGTCCAGGCAAAGGCGGCGAGGCCATAGGGCAGACGGTTCGCCTCCGCGATCATCGCCTCCTCGCCTGCATAAGCATTGATCAGCGCGACAGGGCCGAACGGCTCCTCGTTCATAATCGCTGCATCCAGCGGAATGTCCGAGAGCACCGAAGGCGCATAGAAGAACCCGGCATTGCCGACCCGCTCGCCGCCTGTGTGGAGCCTTGCCCCGCGCTGCACGGCATCGCCGATCAGCCGGTCCATCGCCTCGGGCCGCCGAGGGTTCGCCATCGGCCCCATGCGCGTCGCGTCATCAAGACCATTGCCGACCACAATCGCCTTCGCCCGCTCGGCAAAGGCATCACGGAAGCGGTCATAAGCGCTTTCCTCGACGATGAACCGCGTCGGGCTCACGCAGACCTGCCCGGCGTTGCGGTACTTCTGCGTGACCACCGTATCGAGGACGCTGTCCATATCGGCATCGCCAAACACCAGCACCGGGCCGTGGCCGCCCAGCTCCATCGTCGTGCGCTTCATGTCTTCGGCGGCGAGCTTGGCGAGATGCTTGCCCACCACCGTCGAGCCGGTGAAGCTCAGCTTGCGGATGATCGGCGAGCCCAGCAGGTGGCGGCTCACTTCATCGGGAACGCCGAACACTGCCTGCGCCATTTCGGCCGGCAGCCCCGCATCGAGCAGGCATTGCAGCACGCCCAGCGCCGAGGCCGGGGTTTCCTCCGCCGCCTTCAGGATCACCGAGCACCCCGCCGCAATCGGCGCGCCGAGCTTGCGACCCGGATTGCCGAGCGGGAAGTTCCACGGCGCAAACGCGGCGACCGGCCCCACCGGCTCGTGCGTGACGGTCGAGCGCATGCCCTCCGGCCGCACCAGCGCGCGGCCATAGATCCGGAACACTTCACCCGCGTAGAACTGGAACAGCCCGACGTTCATCATGACTTCGATGCGCGCTTCCGGCAGCGTCTTGCCTTGCTCCAGCGTGGCGATCCGCGCGAGGTCCTCCTGCCGCTCCAGCATGAGCCGCGCCGCGCCCTGCAGCACGGCAGCGCGCTGCTGCGGCGTCGATTTGCGCCACAGCTTGAACCCGCGCTGCGCCGTCTCCAGCGCGCGGTCGAGATCGGCGGGCTCGGCCAGCGGCAGCTCGCCGATGGTCTCGCCAGTGGCCGGGTTGACGACCGCATGGGTGCGGCGCCCCCCGCCGGAGACGCGCTCTCCGGCGATGATCATGTGCAGCGATGGATAGGTGGTCATATTCAGCCCTTAGCCGCGTTCTCGCGGTCGATATCACCCTGCCAGCGCTGCGCCACGATTTCCTCGCCGGTGACGGGGTGCGGCATGTGGAACGGCATGAGCTTGTGCGTCGGCCAGAGCCAGTGGCCCTCGATCAGCTCGTCCGGCCCGGTGGGATCGGTGGGATAAGTCACCTTGGGGAACGGCACATATTCGGGCGGCGTATGGGCCCAGCCGGTTTCGAAATCGGCGTGCCACTGCGGCATGTAGTTGAGCACATGCATGCGCCACACACCGTCCACCTTCTTGTAGGTGTTCTCGTAAATGCCGCCTTCCCACCACTGGCGCGCCTTGAGGTGCGGGGCATCGCCTTCGTAGTCCTTGTGGCGGCCAGCCTGCATCATCGAGCGCGCGCGGCCGAAGGCAATCTCGCCACCGGGCTGCACGTTGATGATGTCCTGTAGCTGCGGATGATCGAGCAGGAAGCCGTCGATCGGGCCGTTGTTGCCATACGTGAAGCGCTTCAGGAACCGCTCGCAATAGAGCCGCCGAACGCCGTCCCGCGTCTTCCAGATGCCGCCGAAGAAGCGCACTTCGCCGTCCTCGGTGAAGAGGTCGGCCGTCTCGTTGTAAAGGCACTTGTCGATCAGATAGCCATAAAGGTGCTGCAGCTTGCGGATATCAAGCTCGTCCTCGCGCACGGTCAGGCGAGCTTCGAGCGCGGCGAGCTTGCCTTCCAGCGCGGCGATACGGTCATCGGACATCAGTGGTCTCCCAATTCGTTTGTATGCCTAACAATCTTCGCTGCGCGCGGCGCTGTCAACGCCCTTCAAGCTCCAGCCGCTCCACTTCCTCGCGGTAGGGCTGGATCGCGCGGATTATCAGCAGGGTGGCGAGCGGCAGCAGCGTGCAGGCGGTGATCAGCAGCGCCTTCCACAGCTGGTGCGGATCGCCCACGATCCCGTCCTGCACCCGGCCCACGACATAGCTGCCCATCGCGCCGAAGAAGGTGAACATGAAGAGGTAGAACGCGGTTACCTGCCCCCGCATGTCGTTCGGCGCCACGCGCTGCACCGCCGCGTTCTGCGGCACCGCACCTGCAAGGCCGAACATCCCCGAAAACCCGAACAGGATCATCGAGCCCCAGGGCGTCGGCATCAGGATCGCGGCGATCGTGCAGACCGTGGTGCCGGTAAAGCAGATCGCGGCGGCACGCACATTGGCATCCTTGTGCCGCTTCGCCAGCCATTCGACCAGAACGCTGCCCAGCAGCAGCCCCGCCAGCGAGCCTGCCAGCACCGTCACGCTCAGCGCCGCGCCGATCTGCGCCTCGTCCCAGCCGAAGGTGCGCACCATGAACGGCACGCGCCAGAACTGCAGCCCGAAGGTCTCGACCGCGCTCAGCGCCAGAGCCCCGAACAACGGATAATAGACGCGCGGCTTGGCATTGATCGCCCGCAGCGCGTCGAGGCCCATGAACGTCAGCACCCGCCGTCCGAACCCGGCATCCACCGGCACTTTCAGCGCGTTGGGCGCCGGGGCGAGGCGCGCAGGCTCCTTCACTGTCAGGAACAGCAGGCCGACCACGAGGCCCGGGAGCCCCATCACGATGAGGATCCATTGCCAGCCGCGAATGGTCAGGGGCCCCAGTACAGTCGGCGCCCAGCTGGCCGAGAGGACCACCAGCTTGCCGCCGATCAGCGGCCCCAGCACCGTCCCGCCGATAAAGCCGAACTGCAGCAGCGCGAAGGCCCGCGTCAGCTTCTTGGGCGGAAAGGCATCGGCGAGCAGCGAGTACGAGGATGGCGCATGGGCCGATCCGCCCGCGGCCAGAAACACCCGGCTCCCGACGAACTGCACGAACGTTTGCGCCAGACCGCCAAGCGAGATGATCAGGCCGACCACCGCCGCGCCGCCCGCCAGCACATATTTGCGCGGATAGATATCGGCGAGCCGCGCCAGTGGAATGCCGACGAAGAGGTAGCACACGATGCTCGCCGGCCCCGCCAGAAAGCCCAGCTGCGAATCCGTGAGCCCGAAATCGTGCTTGATCCGCTCGGCCAGCATGCCAAACGTCACCGCATCGAAGAAGGTCATGAAGGTCGCCAGCACGATCACCGTGAGCGCCCAATAGGCCGCCCCGGCCGAAGGCCATTCGCGCGTCGCTGGCGCCGCAGCGCCCTCACCCGGCTCGGCCAGAACTGTCGGACCCGCCATCCTCTCTCCTCTCGTCCGATGGTCGCTTGTTGGATTCAGGCGGCCTTTTTTATCGCGAACAATTGTTAGTCTTGCATACAATCTCGGCGTGGTGAATAGAAAAGGCAACCTAACAATCGGTGGAGTCAGAAAAGGCTCCCCGCGCCCTCAGGAGAGCGATCATGCAGAACCTCCCCGGCAAGACGGCCTTCATCACCGGCGGCGCCAGCGGCATCGGCCTCGGCATTGCCAAGGCGCTGCTCGGCGCGGGCATGAACGTGGTCATCGCCGATATCCGCGACGATCACCTCGCCGCCGCATCAGCCGAACTCGCGGGCGGCGACAAAGTTCTCCCCCTCAAGCTCGACGTAACCGACCGTACCGCTTTCGCCGCTGCGGCTGACTCTGCCGAGGCCCGCTTCGGCAAGATCCATATCCTGTGCAACAACGCCGGTGTCGCCGTCGTCGGCCCGACCGACCTCGCGACCTTTGCCGATTGGGACTGGGTCATGGGCGTCAACGTCGGCGGCACGATCAACGGTCTGGTCACCGTGCTGCCGCGCATTCTCGCGCATGGCGAGGGCGGCCATATCGTCAACACCGCCTCGATGTCGGCGCTCGTGCCGGTGGGTGGCACCACGATCTATTCCGCGGGCAAGGCCGCCGTCACATCGATGATGGAATGCATGCGCCCCGAGCTCGAAGCGCGCGGCGTGATCTGCTCGGCGTTCTGTCCGGGTGCGGTCCAGTCCAACATCGCCGAAGCTGGCAAGACCCGCCCCGCAGACCTTGCCGAAACCGGATATGCCGAGGCAGACAAGCGCCGCGCCTCGGGCGGCAACTTCATGCACCTCTACCAGACCAAGGAAGATGTGGGCGAGCGCGTGCTGCAGGGCATCCTGAACGACGAGCTCTACATCCTCACCCACAGCGAATTCCTCGCGGGCGTGCGCGAACGCGGCGAGGCTTCCACGGCGGCGGTGCAGACCCACCTTCCCGAAAACGCCGAATACAAGCAGACCTTCGCCATGCTGTTCCGCAATCCGGCGATCACCGCCGAAATCGCCCGTCAGGAAGCGCTGAAAGCCAAGCGTGCAGGAGACGCCGCATGAAGGACTTCGCAGGCCGCACCGCCTTCGTCACCGGCGGCGCCAATGGCGTCGGCATCGGGCTCGTCCGCCAGCTTCTAAACGAAGGCTGCAAGGTCGCCATCGCCGATATTCGGCAGGATTCGATCGATCGGGCCCTCGCCAGCCTCGACAACCGCGAGGTCATGGGCGTCCAGCTCGATGTCGCCAGCCGCGATGGCTTCAAGGCGGCGGCGGACGAGGTTGAGGCCAAGTTCGGTCCCGTCTCGATCTTGTGCAACAACGCCGGGGTCAACCTGTTTCAGCCGATCGAGGAAAGCTCGTTCGACGATTGGGACTGGCTGATGGGCGTGAACCTTCACGGCGTGATCAACGGGGTGATGACCTTCGTGCCGCGCATGGTGGAGCGCGTGAAGGCGGGCGAGCAGAAGGGCGGTCACGTCGTCAACACCGCCTCGATGGCAGCCTTCCTCGCGGCCGGCACGCCGGGCATCTACAACACGACCAAGTTTGCGGTGCGCGGCCTTTCGGAATCGTTGCACTACTCGCTGCTGCAATACGAGATCGGCGTCTCGGTACTCTGCCCGGGCCTTGTCAAAAGCTACATCTACGCCAGCGACGAAATCCGCCCCGATGCGCTCAAGGGCGCGATGAAGCCGGTGAATTCCGAGGCGGTCGAGCGGCTGGCCGGCATCCACGAATTCGGCATGGAGCCCGATGTGATCGGCGCGCGCGTGATCGAAGCGATGAGGGCCAATCGCCTCCACATCTTCAGCCACCCGGACCACAAGGAAGAGCTGCGCGAGATCTTCGACGAGATCATCGCGGAGTATCAGGACTACCCGAAGGACCCCGGCCACGACCAGCGGGTCGCCTTCGAGAAGTTCCGCCGCGACGCTTTCGCGCTGGCCCGCGCCAAATCGCGCGCGGCGGATTTCTGAAAGATCAGTCGGCCAGCACCGCCAGGCGTTCGGCCAGCCGGTCGAGGATGTGCTGGTTGAATGCGTTGCGCTGCAACGCATCGGCATCGAGCTGGTCAGCCCCGGCGATGCGGCCAATGCAGGCAGAGCTGCCGCACAGGCAATCGAAAGCGCGGTCCATTGTCCATTCGGTCGAGGGGTAGAAGAAGCGCACTTCCTCGCCCGCCGGGATATCGCGCAGCGCGACGATTTCCATCCGCGTCGTGTCGAAGAACACGTTCGGATCGCAGCTGTGGTTGATGTATTGCAGGTGCTCGGGCGAGAGCAGAATATGCGTCTCGGGCCCTGTCTGCACCGTCAGGTAGTTGGGCGTCGCCAGCGTCTCGCGCGCACCAAACGGTGCAAGCACCTCCCCTTCGCCGATCGCCACGGCAGCCACGGCGCGGCTGTAACCATCGTTGTTTTTCAGCACGTCGATACGCGCGTCACCTGCAACCCTGACTTCCATTGTGATCCTTTCGGCCCCTGAAATTGTAAGCGGAATTTACCGTTTCCAGGGGGCAGGTATCAAATGAACTCGCGGTCATGTCCCCGCCATGGCGGGCTTGGCGAAAGGGCTCAGGCGCAGCCGAGCAGGATCGCCAGGGTCTGTTCGGGCTGGTCGCCCATCACGTCGTGGCTGGCCTTGGCCTCGTGGTATTCCCAGCCCTTCTCGGTGGTCACGCGCTTCACGAACTTGCGAAATGGCGTCGGCTCCCACGCATTGGCGAACACATAGATGCGCCGCCCGACCTTTGCTTCCTCGCCAGTGAACTTAACCGCTTCGAGCAAGGTCAGAAGCGGATGCGGCGAAAGGCCCGGATGCTCCAGCCCCGGCAGCGGCGCGACCGCAGCGGGCGTGAACTTCTGGCTGCCAATATAGTGAGTGTGCTCGAAATCGCCGGTCAGATCCCATAGCGATTGCCCGTCCTGCGGCAGGAACGCATCGAGATAGACCAACGCCGTGATCCGCGCGCCCAGCCGCGTGGCCACGCCCGTCACGATCATCCCGCCATAGGAATGGCCAACCAGCACGAACTTGTCGAAGTCGGCCGAAGCGAGCTGATTGCAGACGTCATCGATATGCGTCGTCAGCGTGATGCCGGGGTGGAACTCGCTCTTGCGCGTGCCGAGGCCAGTGAGCTGCACCAGCACGACGCGGTGCCCGGCGGCGCGCAGCTCACGCGCCAGCCGATCATAGCCGAAACTGCCGCCCCAGGCGCCATGGACAAGCACATAGTCGGTCATGCTGAAATCCCGTGCTTTGCGTTGTAGCTGTGCACCCACTCCAGCGTCTTCACCATGCCGCCAAAGGGATAAAAGTGCAGCCGCACGCGCCCATGCTGCGGGCCGAGCCCTGCCGCAAAAGCATCGACCAGCTTGTCGGGCCCAGCGCTTCCAAGCAGGTTGGTGACCGAAATGCCGTACTTTCTGAGCACCGCGGTTGAAGCTCCCACCCCGCAGCGCGCGGCAAAGCTCAAGAGCCGCTTGATCCCCGCCGGCCCCGGCACGCCGATCCGCACCGGTGCATCGATGCCCAGCGCGCGCAGCTTCAGCAGCCACGCCAGAAACGCGTCCGGATCGAACCCGAACTGCGTCACGATCAGCGGCGCCATCCCGCGCGCCTCGATCTCGCGCACCTTCTTCACCAGCACGTCCCAGCATTGCTGTTCGGTCATGTTGGGATGCCCTTCAGGGTGGCCGCCCACGCCGATCGCCTTGATCCCGCTGCGCTCGAACGCGCCCGTGGCGATCAGCGCCGAGGTATCGAAATAGGGTCCGACCGGCGCCGGCGGATCGCCCGCCACGATGAAAGCGCGGCTCACCCCGGCCTGTTCGACCACGGCCTTCAGATAACCCTCGAAATCATCCTCCGACGTGATCCGCCGCGCAGAAAAATGTGGCATCGGCTCGAAGCCCAGTTCGCGCACGGCAACCGTCGCCTTGACCCGCGCGGCGACATCCTCGCCGGGCAGGAAGGTCACGGCAATCGGCGTATCGATCGGGATCAGCGGCGCAGCATCGCGCAGCGACGCTTCGTCCTTCGCGGTCATTTCAAGGCTGAAGCCGTCGGTGATCCCGAGCGGCGGCTTGTCCCAGTTGGGATGGATCAGTGCTGCGGCCACAGGCGAGCTCCCT
>CAILIO010000184.1 GCA_903834285.1 uncultured Sphingomonadales bacterium
GCGCCGCCCATGTTGCCGCAACCGAACTGGAGAAGGGAAAATGTCACGTCAGGTCTCCAGGCCCGGAATAAGGACGGGCCCACCCCCGACCCCTCCCGCATGCGGGAGGGGGGATCAAGACCCTTCTGTGATCAGGCCTCGCCCGCTGCGTCGATCAGTGCGCTGGCGAGGGCATCGGCGGGGGACTTGTCGCCCCAGAGCAGGAACTGGAACGCGGGGTAGAATCGGTCGCATTCGTCGATCGCCGCTTCGATCGCGGTCTGCGCCTGGACAAGGCTGAGCAGGCCGTCATCGCCCAGCATCAGGCCGTGGCGATAGAGCAGGACCGAGCCGTTCGACCAGATATCGAAGTGGCCGAGCCAGACCTGCTCGTTGATCAGAGCCATGATCTCGAACATCGCGCTGCGCTTGTCTTCGGGCACGCGGATATCGGGGAGGCAGAGGATCTGGAGGACATGATCCTCGCTGCGCCAGATGCAACGCAGCTGATAGCTGGCCCAGCTGCCCTGGATCTCGCCATGGATCTCGTCCTCTGAGACGAATTCGCAAGGCCAGCCGCGCGCCTCGAACAGCGAGGCGAGCATATCGACCGGCGCCGCATCGTCGCGTTCGCTGTCTTCATGGCCGGTGCGCATCGCGTGTTCCTTGAGGGGCCCGGGCTGGGCTCATGCGTGCCATCGCGGAGAGGGCACTTGGCGGCAATCGGGGCCCGGTGCGGGGCTGGGCAAAACTCGACTAGTCTGTTCATAAGCTGTGGAGAAGCGGTGGAGGCCGCCGTCCCTGCCATAAGCTCTACTTCACGCCGAGGCTATCCACCGCCTGACCCGCCGGGCTGGTCCACTGGTAGCTGCTGACGCCCTGACCGCGCAGCTTCTCGACAAAGGCCTGCGCCTCCGCATCGCTGGCGAAAGGCCCTGTCAACAAACGATAATTGCTGCGCCAAGGGGTGATCGAGGGCTTGCGGCCCCTGAGTGCGGCGGCGGTGCCGACAAGGCGCTGCCACTCTTTGCTCATAGCCGCGCGGTTCGAGCCGGTGAGCACCTGGACCCAGATGCGGCTGACGTTCGCAAGCTCGGCCTAGGCCTTGGCCTTGGCCGCCTTGCTGTTTTCGGGCGGGCACTGGGCCTCGGCAGATCCCTTACTCTTGCCCGACTTCGTGCCGGATTTCGCGGCGGCTTTGCCCCTGGCAGGAGCGGACTTGCCCTTGCCGGACTTGCCCTTCGCAGAGGTATCGAGGCAGTCGGTGTTCAGCGCGAGCTTGCCCTTTTTGCCCTTGGCGTCCTTTTCGGCGGCCTCCTTCGCGGCCTTCTCCTTGCCGGCGCGGGTGACGACCGGCTCGGCCGCATCCTGATCGCTGGTGCGCGAGACGGATGTCGGGCCATCGGGGCGTTCGCCGCGATCCTTGCCGGCGCGGTCCTTGCCAGTGGAATCCTTTGAGGACCGGTCCTTCGCCCTGGCGGCAGCTCGCGCCGATTCGCGGAGCGCCTCGATCCGCGCGAGATCGACGGCCTCGCTGGTGGCGGCGGTTTCCTGCTCGGGCGGCTTGAAGCCATCGAACGCGCTGCGGAAATCGGCAGGGGCGGCGGTGGTCGTTGCGGCAAGAGGCGGAGGCGGAGGCGGTGGTGGCGGTGGTGGCGGGACCACGGCGGGCGTAGGCGTCGGCGTGGTCGAAGCGGGTGGAACGGTCACAGGCGCCGGTGTGGCTGAGGACGGCGCGAGAAGCGCAAACTGCGGCACGGGCGGCGTGGTCGAGGTCGCAGGCGTGGTTGCGGCGACCTGCACTGGCGCGGGAGCCGGGGTCGCTGTGGCAGTCTTCACGACCGGCGGGGTCGGTACCGGCTGGGTGGTCACCGGGATTGGCACCGGCGTGAGCGACGGCGCGGCTGTGGGCGTCGGAGCCGGCGCTTGCGTGGGAGCGAGCGCGGACGCCGCGGGCGGCGAGAGCGGGCGCGGCTGCGGGACGGGCGCCCGCACCAGCGGCGTGCCCGGCGGGACGTCGAGCTTGGAGAGGACCGTGGGCCGCGCCACGGCGGGCGGGCTCTGGACCTGCGCCGGGGGCAGCTGCGTCGGGGCGGCGGTGCGCGCGCCCGGCTGGAGGCCCCACGGGGCGCTGACGGTGGACGTGGTGGGTGCCGCAACCAACAGCGCGGGCGCCGGCGCGGGAGCCGCGGCAGCGAGAGCAGTCTGGCGGCGGTCGTCCTTGCCCGGTTTGCGGCGCTTCGAGCGATCATCATGGCCACGCGCGCCGAGCGCATCGCCTTGCGGCACGAGCGAAGCATCGACGCGTGGCGCACGCGGATGCGCCAGCGCGTATTGCACGACCTGCGGATCATCGCGCCCGATATCCGCCGCACGCGGGAAGCGCCCGAGATTGGCGGCAGCGGCCTGCTGCGACGCCGTCAGGCGCGGCATGTAGCGCAGATAGGGCGAGATCGCGGCGGCCAGGTCGGCGGGCATCGTCGCGCGGGCGATCCCTTCAGCCTCATCGCTCTGCCCGGCAATCGCCATGATAAAGGCGCGCACCCGCCAGGCTCCGCGATCCTGCCGTTCGAGCAAGGGCTGGATCACCAGTTCGGCGCCGCGCCGATCGCCCGCGATGACGAGGCTCAAGGCATAGCGACGGCTGGCCTCGTCGTTCTGGCCAGCGGTCAGCGCCAGCTGGTACTGACGTTGCGCGGCGGCATTGTCGCCGATGAGATCATAGGCAAGGCCACGCTCCGTGGCCATTTCGACGCGGTTGAAGCCGGCTTGATCGGCACTGTCGAACCAGCGGATTGCGTCGAACGGCTGGTTCGAGCGCAGCATGGCGATGCCCATCCGCGCGCGGACCCCGGCGGTGCCGGGCGCGACTTGTTCGGCGCGGGTGAGGAAGCCGATCGCCGCGTCGTTATCGCCCAGATCGAGCGCCGCGCCGCCGGCATCGAGCAGCGCGGTCATATCGCGCGGATCGCGGGCCAGACGCGCGAGCGCAGCATTGAGCAGGCGCGTCGGACTCGGCGCGGTGGACTGGACTACAGGGACCGATGTCGTTGCGACGGGCTCGGCGGCGTCATCATCGATCGGACCCGCCTGCTGCGCGGCCATGAGCGGCGCAGCGCAGGCCAGCATGGCCCCGGCGATGAAGCTTGACCCGGCACTGTGCCGGAGCCCGGAGGGGAGGAAACGGCGGATCATGGGGCCGACCTTATCGCGGCTGGAAGGTACAAGCAAAGCTGCGCCGACGATTATCTGGTTCTGGCATCTGGTTCTGGCAGTGAAGCGCGGGGCGCGCCGGCTGCCCCTAGCCGGTGTGCCCCGCACTGCCAGACCCTTGCGCCGGGCCGTGCCGTTTTACTGGTTGTTCTGACGACCGAGGAAACGCGGGATATTGAGCGCGCTGCCATCTTCGGCATCGCCATCCTCCTCGCCGACACGGCCACCGCCGCGCGAGAGATTGGCCATGCGTTCGAACAGGGTGCTGCCCGGCGGGCTGCGCGGCGCATCACCCGGGGAATCGCTCCCTGGACCAGGCTGCGCGCGGCCGAAGCGCGGCGGGATCGGCTCCGCATCACCCAGACCGAGCTCGAGTTCGCCCGGGGTGCCAGCAGGCGGCGCCGCTTCCTGCGCATCGGACAAGTCGAGCGTCAGATCGAGCGGCTCCTCGGCAGCAGCGGCGGCTTCGCCGGCAGCCGGTTCGGGCGCGGCGAAGCCGGGCGGCGGCGCGAAAGGCTGCGGCTCGGCGGCGACCGGTTCGGGCGCAGGCGCAGGCTCGGATGCCGCCGCAGCCGCGCGGCCAAGGCCACCGGGGAATGCCGGACCGCGCATGCCGCCGGTTGTTGCCGGACGGGCAGCCGTTTCGGCCATTTCGGCGCTCTGCTCAATGCCGGTGGCGACGACCGAGACGCGGATCTTGCCATCGAGGTTCGGGTTGAACGCCGAGCCCCAGATGATGTTTGCGTTGGGATCGACCAGTTCGCGGATGTGGTTCGCGGCTTCGTCGACTTCGAGCAGCTTCATATCGTCGCCGCCGATGATCGAGATGATCACGCCCTTTGCGCCCTGCATCGAGACGCCATCGAGCAGCGGGTTGGCGATCGCGCGTTCCGCGGCTTCGAGCGCGCGGTTGGGGCCTTCGCCCTCGCCCGTGCCCATCATCGCCTTGCCCATCTCGCCCATGACCGAACGCACGTCGGCAAAGTCGAGGTTGATGAGGCCCGGCATGACCATGAGATCGGTGATCGAACGGACACCCTGCTGGAGCACTTCGTCGGCCAGCTGGAAGGCTTCCTTGAACGTGGTCTCCGCCTTGGCGACAAGGAACAGGTTCTGGTTCGGGATCACGATCAGCGTATCGACGTGCTTTTGCAGCTCGGCAATGCCGCTTTCGGCGGCGCGCATGCGGCGCGTGCCTTCGAACAGGAACGGCTTCGTCACCACGCCCACCGTGAGCACGCCCTTGCGGCGCGCCGCTTCGGCGATGACTGGCGCCGCGCCGGTGCCGGTGCCCCCGCCCATGCCCGCAGCGATGAAGCACATGTGCACGCCTTCCAGCGCGCGCTCGAGTTCCTCGATCGTCTCTTCCGCAGCGGCGCGGCCGACTTCGGGCCGGGCGCCGGCGCCGAGGCCCTGCGTCATGTCCGGCCCGAGCTGGATGCGGTTGTCGGCGATCGAATTGTTGAGCGCCTGCGCGTCCGTATTGACGACGACGAAATCGACGCCCTCGATCTTCGCGTTGATCATGTTGGCGATGGCGTTGCCGCCCGCCCCGCCCACGCCGATGACCGTGATGCGCGGCCGCAGTTCGTCGATAGCCGGCGGTCCGATGTTGATGCTCATAGCGCTCTCCCGTGCGGGTCTGCGGGGGGCCGGAAATGGA
>CAILIO010000185.1 GCA_903834285.1 uncultured Sphingomonadales bacterium
CCGTCGCAGATGACCCAGACCGCGCTCGCTACCGAGCACGCGCTCCAGGGGCGCCAAAAGCTCGCCATGGAGGCGCAGCACGGCGCCGGGCAACTCGCGCTCGCGCAAGCCGCGGAACAAGCCCGCAACGCTCGAGCACAGCAGCGCATGGGGCTCAACCAGAGCCGATTCGACTTCGAGAAACAGCGCTACGGCGAGGAGCATGGCCACGCGCTCGACAAGGAGCGAGAAGAGGCGTACGCGGCGCTCGGCAAGGCCCTCCAGGGCGACCCGAACGACCCGCGCACCCAACAAGAGGTCGAATACGCGCGCCAGCGCATCGAACGACTTGGCGACACGGTCACGGGCGGGCCTGTGCCCAAGAAAGAGCCGGCGGTGAGCGAACCGAGCCCGCGCGGCCAAGCCTCCCCTGCTCAGGTGGGCGAGGAGACCGTGGCTCCGCCGATCGCTCCCGGCTCCGACAACAAGCCCGCGGATGCGAAGCTGATGCAGCAGCTCATCACCATGCAACACGGTGTGCTGTCAGGGATGGCCGGCAAGCCCGCTGCCCCTCCGCGCGAATCGAGCGCGAGTGACTCCGCCAACGGCTATGCAGGTGCGATGCCGCAGAAGCCGATGCCCGGACGCGACGCTCGCGGGTTCGACCCTTCTGCCTGGCTCAGTCCAGGAGACCCATTGGCGCAAGTCTCCGGCGCGGCACCGCTCCAACCGAAGGCGCCGGTACCGTCGCAAGCTGGCGCACCGGCGCAACCAGACGGGCGCTACAACGTCATCCATGAGGGTAAGCAAGTGATGTCGCTCGGCGCTGGCCCCGACGGTATGTCGACCATCGCCCAGGAGTTTGCCCCGCTCGTGCACGCGGCGCGCGACGAGCAAGAGAAGCGCGCGGCAGACCTGGCGCTCAAGACCGCGGTGGCCGTGGCCGGGCGCGGGGGCGTAGAAAAGGCTCGCGAGGCTGGTCGCAGAGCGTACGAGTACGAGCTCAAGCGCGCGGCCATCGGCAAGGGCACCGGCGGCGGCGCCCAAAACTACGGCGGCACTGGTGTTTCGAAGCAAGAGTACAGTGTCAACCAAGACACCAACAAGTGGTACTCGGAAGAGGTCAAGCGGGTCAGTGCCAACCACCATCTCGACAAGCTGAATGTCGCCGGGCAGACGCTGAATGGCATCAGCGCGGCACTCGACGCCAACAACGGTCTCGGCGACGTTCAAGCGCTGAAAGGGCTCATTAAGACCCAGGAGGACCGCATCTCCGATGCGGACATGCGCATCGCTTCCGGTGCCGGCGGGCTCTGGTCGCGCCTCGACGGGTTGCTGAACCAGCTCGACAATGGTCAGCTTGGCGAAGGGCTCATGAAACAAGTGCGCGAGGTCGTCGGGCAGCTCCAGGGCGCCATTTTGCAGTCCAAAACCCGCGCTGCCGACGAGGCCGAGAACGCCATCCGCTCTCAGCCGTACTTCCGTGGCGACGTCGACTCGCTCGCGCAATCGGCGCGCGCCGCCATCCTCGGCACGGCTCTGCCGGCGGGCTCACGACGCGCGCCCACGAGCCGCTCCGCTGCCCCGGCGCACGCCGCGGCGAGCAACCCGGCTGACGACATGAGGAGGCTCGCCGAGTAATGCCGATCAACACCATCGAGGAGTACCAGCGCGCCCAGGGCTACCTGAAGGACCCGTCTACACCCGCGGCGCTGCGTGACCGGCTCCAGGCTAACGTCGACAAGTACCGACGCTCCAAGCTCGAGGGCATCGACGCTATCGAAGAGGGTCGGCGCCAGTTCGGGGTCGACGACAACAGTGACACAATACCGGCCATCCCCGACGACACCACGGGTCTACCTGGCAAGATGCTGGGCACCGCGCCGCATCCTGTCGCCACCACGGCGCCGCCGCTGCGCAAGCCCGGGTCTCCAGTGGGCCAAGGACCGCTCGCCGCAGCTTGGCACGACATGCCGACCTGGATTGGCGGCGGCACCGAGCAGATGGAGGACCCATCGTTCGAGGCATTCAAGCGCCAAAACCAGGAGCTCATTCAGAAGATGCCGCCCTTGGAGTTCCAGCGACTGCTTCGCGAAAAAGAGAAGTCGCCGGAGTTCAAGCAGTGGGCTGACCGCCAGTGGCAAATTGACTCTGACCGCGCGCTCGCGCAGGGTCACTCGGCGCAGCGTCTCACGCCGGGCGAGTACCACGGTGCCGACTTCGGAGAGAAGGCCGGAGAGTTTGCTGGAAAGGCTTTCTCTGGGTTGACCGGCGCCGCCGCGGGCGCGCTCGATGCCGGCGCCGTGGTGATTCCCGGTGCCGGCTCGCTCGCTGCG
>CAILIO010000186.1 GCA_903834285.1 uncultured Sphingomonadales bacterium
AGCTCGCGGATCATCTGGCGGCCTTCCTGCGCATTGGCAGCGGCGCCGGCGACGATGATATCGTCCTCGCGCTCGAACCGGGCCTGAAGGATGGCGCGCATCGTCGGCGAATCCTCGACGATCACGACCCGGATAGGCTTGCTCACTCGGCTCATGCCTCGCTCCGACGATAAATGGTGGGGCCCGCCGTGGCGAGCAGCTGGAGGGCGGGGCCCGTTACGCGTTCGCTGTGGCCGACATAGAGCCAGCCGCCGGGCACGAGCGCCTCGGCAAAGCGCGCGACAAGCCGCTCCTTGGTGGGATTATCGAAATAGATCATCACGTTGCGGCAGAAGATCACATCGAACTTGCCCTGCATCGGCCAGGGACCATGCAAGTTGAGCGTGCGGAACCGGGCGAGCGCGCGCACGGTGGGGGCGATTTCGGTTTCCTCGCCCGCAGGCACCGTCCAGGCGCGGGTGAGCGGATCGGGCACGGCCTTCAGCTCCTCGGTGCGATAGTGTGCGGCCTCGGCCTTGCGCAGGGCGTGGGCGGCGATGTCGCTGCCGAGCAGGCGCACGTCGCCGCGCGCAATGCGCTCGCCGGCGGCGCGTTCGGGCCCGAGCAGGGTCATCAGCAGCGACCAGGTTTCCTCGCCGCTCGAGCTGCCGGCCGACCACAGCCGCACCTTGCCGCCGCGCGCGAGAGTATCGACCATGCCGGGGCGGACGTGACTGGCGAAGTGCTCGAAGTGATGCGACTCGCGGTAGAAGAAGGTGTGGTTGGTGGTGAGCGCCATGATCGCGCGGTTGCGCTCGGTGGCGTCCTCGCGGATGCGCAGGATATAGGCGCCGAAGGTGGCGCAGCCCGAATCGCGCACCAGCGGGGCGAGGCGCGAATAGACCAGCATGGCCTTGCCCTCGGCCAGGACGATCCCCGCCTCGCGGTGCGCGATCTCGCTCACCGCGGCGAAATCGGCCGCGCTGTAGACGCCGGGGCTGATCCCGGGCAGCGTTTCGGCAGGGACCAATTTCGCGCTCATGCGGCTTCCGCGATCAGGGCACTGGGCAAGGGGCTGGGGCTCTGGCCGGAAAGGCTGCGCGCGACGAGGCTGTCGACATCGACGATCAGCGCGACCATGCCATCGCCGAGGATGGTGGCACCCGAGACGCCTTCGACCGATCGGTAGTGCGTGTCGAGGCTCTTGATCACGACCTGGCGCTGATCGCAGATCGCATCGACGAGGAGCGCGGCGCGGCCGGCGCCTTCGGTCTCGACCACGATCAGCACGCCTTCATGCGCCTGCTCGATCGCGCCTTGCGCGCCGACGGCGGCGTGGAGCGGGAGCACCGGGATGAACTTGCCGCGCACGTTGATCATCGCGCGGTGCGCGCCGAGGCCCTGCACTTCGGCCTGGGTGGGGCGCAGGCTCTCGACGACGTTGGCGAGCGGCACGACGAGCGTCTGGTCGCCGACGTTGACGACCATGCCGTCCGAGATCGCGAGCGTGAGCGGCAGGGTGAGCGTGAAGGTGGTGCCGCTGCCGGGCTCGCTGTCGATGGTGATGCGCCCGCCGAGTTCCTTCACGTTCTGGCGCACCACGTCCATGCCGACGCCGCGGCCCGAGACATTGGTGACCTGTGCGGCGGTGGAGAAGCCGGGGGCGAAGATCAGGTGGTCGATCTCTTCCTTCGAGAGCTGGGCATCGGGGGCGATGAGGCCCTTTTCGACCGCCTTGGCGAAGACGCGCTCGCGGTTGATGCCCGCGCCATCATCCGCGATGCGGATGAGGATGCGGCCCGAGCGGTGCTCGGCGGAAAGGGTGAGCGTGCCTTCGGCGGGCTTGCCGGCGGCGATGCGGGTTTCCGCGCTTTCGATCCCGTGATCGACCGCGTTGCGGATGAGGTGGGTGAGCGGTTCGCCGAGCCGTTCGATCACGGTCTTGTCGAGCTCGGTGCTTTCGCCCGAGACTTCGAGGCGGACGTGCTTGCCGGTGGAGGTCGTCAGTTCGCGCAGGATGCGCGGCACGCGGCTGAACACCGAGCCGATCGGCTGGGCGCGGATCGACATGGCAGATTCCTGGATATCGCGGGTGAGCCCTTCGAGGATCGTGAGCTCCTCCTTCACCGCAAGGCCATCGCCCGCGAGGCGCTGCGCCATCATCGCCTGCGCGATGACGAGTTCGCCGACCGCGTCGATCAGTTTGTCGAGTTTGCCGAGCTCGATGCGGATCGACTGACCGAGCGCAGGCGGAGCGGGTGGGGCGTTTGCCGGGGCAGGCGCGGCGCCGGGCTGCGCGGCGGCGGCGGGCGCGGGAGCGGCCTGTATGGCAACGGGGGCTGGCGGCGGGGCGTGGCGCACGGCGGGCATCGGCGCATCGCTGCCGGTGGTGAGGCCGCAATCATCACCAACGAATTCGAAGATCTCGCGCGCGGAAGTCTCGCTGACATCGGCATCGAGCGCGAAAGTCCAGCCGAGATAGCCAGTGCCGGGATCGAGCGTATCGAGCGGGGGGACGGCCCCGCAATCGCATTCGATACAGCGCGCGCCGAACGCGGTGAGTTCGCGCAGGAGGAGCAGCGGTTCGCCGCCGTTGCGCATGGCGCCGGCGTGGGGGCGGACCTTGAGGAGCCAGGTTGGCGCGGGGGCGGGGGCCTCCATCGCGCCGGTGATGTCGTCGAGCATTGCGTCGAGATCGAAGGGATCGCCGCCACCGTCTTCGTCGAACGAAGTGGCAGCTGGCTTGGTAATGACGGGTTCGGGTGCGGCAGGGGCGGGCGCTGGCGCCGCGCCCGCGTTGGCCGCCTGGGCTGCGGTCAGTTCGGCAAGAAGGCCGACGTCATCCGGCACTTCGCCGAGGCCGCGCGCGGCGCCGACGTGGTCGCTGAGCGTATCGAGCGCACGCAAGAGGAGATCGACGAGCGGTTCGGTGATGGGCACCGCGCCCTCGCGCACATCGGACAGCAGCGTCTCGAAGGTATGAGTGAAGGCCTGGAGCGCGACGTAGCCGAAAGCGCCCGCGCCGCCCTTGATCGAGTGGACCGCGCGGAACACGGCGTTGACGGTATCATCGTCCTGCGTGCCGGCCTTGCAGGCGGCGAGACCGCTTTCCGCCGCTGCCAGCGATTCCTCGCATTCGGCGAAGAAGATGGCCTGGATTTCCTCGGAGGTCATGCCACCGCTCCGTCGAAGAGTTCGGCTTCGAGGCCGAGCTGGCGGGCTGTTTCGCGCAAGTGGGCGGACGGTTCGATCACCGCGCCATCGCCGGTGCGGCGCGCGCTGACGAGAAGCTGGAGCATGGCCTGCCCGATCTGGGTGCAATCGCGCGCATTGATATGGAGCGCGCCCGAACCAAGCCCGGCCACCATTTCGGGCAGCAGGGCCTCGGCTGCGGCGCGGTCGCACCGTGGGGGCAGGGTGATCGTCGGCATAGAGGCGGGTTCCCTCGCTGGC
>CAILIO010000187.1 GCA_903834285.1 uncultured Sphingomonadales bacterium
AGCTGTCGACCGAGCCGTCGGGGGCGAAATAGCCGACGCCGCCGGCGTAGGCCCCGCGCGTTTCAGGCTCGAGTTCGGCGATCACTTCGCAGGCGCGCACCTTGGGCGCGCCGCTGACGGTGCCGGCGGGGAAGCCTGCGAACAGGGCATCGACCGAGTCGGCGCGCGCGGTATCCAGCTGGCCGACCACGTTCGAGACGATGTGCATCACGTGGCTGTAGCGCTCGACAGTGTAGCTCTCGGTAACCTTGACCGTGCCCGCCGCCGCGACGCGGCCGACATCGTTGCGGCCGAGATCGAGCAGCATGAGGTGCTCGGCGCGTTCCTTGGGATCGGCGAGGAGGCTCGCGGCGTTCTCGCGGTCCTCGGCCTCGGTTGCCCCGCGCGGGCGGGTGCCCGCGATGGGGCGGATGGTTACTTCGCCATCGCGGATGCGCACGAGGATCTCGGGGCTTGAGCCGATGAGGGCGAAGCCGGGGAGATCGAGGAAGTAGAGGAAGGGCGAGGGGTTGATCCGGCGCAGCGAGCGGTAGAGCGCAGCGGGCGGCAGCGGAAAGGGCACGGTGAAGCGCTGGGCGAGCACGACCTGGAAGATATCGCCCGCCTCGATGTAGTCCTTCGCGCGCAGGACCATGCGGGCGTAGTCCTCAGGGGACATGACCGGGGTTCGCTCGGCAGGTTCGGCGGCATCGAGGCGCGGGTCGGCCGGGACCGGATCGGCGAGGCGCGCGAGCGCGGCGTCGATGCGGTCTGCCGCCACGGCGACGAGGCGTTCGGGCGCGCTAGTGGAAGGCCAGACCGGGGCGACGGCGATCAGTTCGTCCGAGAGGCGGTCGAACACCAGCACGACGCTGGGGCGCACGAACAGCATGTCGGGCAGTTCGAGCGGGCTGGCGGGCGCGCGGGGGAGCTTCTCGACGAGGCCGATGGTTTCGTAGCCGAAGTAGCCGACGAGGCAGGCGAGCGACTTGGGCAGGCCCTCCGGCACATCGACGCGGCATTCGCCGACGAGCGCGCGCAGGGCGGGCAGCGCTGGTTCGGCGAGCGGGGCAAAGGCCGCTCGGTCGGTCTGCCATTGGCGGTTGATCTCGGCCGACGCGCCCTCAGCGCGGAACACGAGATCGGGATCGAGCCCGAGCAGGCTGTAGCGCCCGCGCACTTCGCCGCCTTCGACGGATTCGAGGAGGAAATCGCCGCGGCCTTCCGCCATGAGCTTGAGCGCGGCGCCCACCGGCGTCTCGGTATCGGCAATCAGCTTGCGCCAGACGAGCGCGGGCTTTCCGGCGGTGAGTGCGGCGCGGGCGGATTTTCCGCCATCGGGAAGGAGACCGGCGATGCCTGGCTCCAGTGTATCCGATCCCAGCGTTTCCGGCGCCGCCACGGCCTTACTGTCCGCCGATAAGCTGCGTGCGCAGCGCCGCGATGGCCGCCTCGTTGCGCTTCACGCCAACCGCTTCACGCACCGCGAGGCGCAGCTCGTCGACATATTCGCGGCTGGCGAGCTGGCCGAGTTCGACCCGCGCGCGGGCGAGGAAGGGATCATCGGCCTTGATGGCGCCGGGGGTGACCTTGGTGAGCGCCACGACGAGGAAGCCGGCCTTGTTCGGCGCCTCGAGTTTCTTGGCGGTGCCTTGCGCCATTTCGAACAGCAGCTGGAGCGTGGGGGGAACCTTCTGCATCGCGTTGAGCTGCTCGCGGGGCAGGTTGAACGGCTCTGCGGGGGGCAGGGCGATGCCGAGCGCCTTGATCGCCTCGGCGAAGGGGACCTTCCTGGCGAGCGCCGTCATGACCTTCTCGGTGGCGACCTTGGCCGCACCGTAGCCGCGCGTGGTCTGAAGGTCGGCGGCGACCTTGTCCTTGATCTCGGCAAGCGGCGGCGGGGCGGCGGGCGTGATCTGGCCGACATCGTAGATCACATAGCGCTCGCCGGCCTTGATCTCGGCGACCTGCGGCTGGCCCTCGCGCTCCATGGCGAAGGCGGACTGGATCAGCGGTGTGACATCGGCATTGGGCTTGATGTCCGGATGGCCGGGAACACTGCCATTGGCTTCAAGCGGATCGGTAGTGATCACGGTGAGCCCGGCGTTCTTGGCAATGTCGGCAAGGCCTGTCCCGCTCCCGAAAGCCTCGTCGAACTTGGCCGAAAGATCGGTGAGCGCGGCCTTGCGTTTTTCGGCGGTGATGACGCCGACGATCTCGGCACGCACCTGATCGAGCGACTTGCCGGGGTTCTGGATCACGGAGTCGAGCCGGATCACGTACCAGCCGAGTGCGCCCTTGGCCGGCTGCGCGAGCGCGCCTGTGCTGGCCGAGAAGACCGCAGCGGCGACCGCATTCGAAGCTTCGCTCTCAAGTGTCTTGCGAACGACGGCCGGGACCTTGCGCGCAGTGAGACCCTTGGCGGCTGCGGCTGCTTCGATCGCCTTGCCGCCTGCGATTTCGGCGGCGAGCGCCTTGGCGGCGGGCTCGGTCGGCACGATGACCTGCGTGAAGGCGCGTGTCTCGGTGGGAGCGTAAGCGGCGGCATTGAGCTTGTAGCGCGCCGAAACTTCCGCATCGCTCGGCGCAGGCAGGTTCCGAATCGCGCTTTCGTCAAAGACCGCATAGCGGATCGTGCGGCGCTCGGGGCGCTGGTAGCGCGCGCCGCTTGCCTTGTAGAACGCAGCGACGTCGGCATCCGACGGCGGCGTCTTGGGCGCGAAGGCGGACGAGGGGATGAGCTGGACGGCGCCTTCGCGCGTTTCTTTGAGCACCGCGGCGTAGCGCAGAGCAATGCTTTGCGGCATCGAGGCGCCGACGCCGGCGGGGATCAGCACCTGCCGTGCCATCAACCCCTTGGCGATATCATCGCGCAGCACGGCATCCGAAATTCCCTTGCGGCCGAGCAGCGCCTTGTAGGTGGTCTGGCTGAACTTGCCGTCCGGGCCCTGGAACGCGGGCATCTTGGCGATCTCGCTATCGATCAGCCGGTCGCTGACGCCGATGCCGACCGCGCTCTGGCGCGCCCATTCCATCAGGGCGGCGCGGTCGATCAGGCTGTCGACGACTTGTTCGAGCGCGCCTTGCGCGACGAAGTCCTTCATCGTGACGGTCGGGCTTTCAGAGCGCGCGTTTTCGAGCGCGTTGCTCATCGCCTTCTGCACTTCGGCCGTGCTGATATGCGCCGAGCCCACCGTCACGGCGCGGTCGGCATTGCCGGCCCCGCCAAACTTTGCGCCGGAAATGTCCGCACCTGCAAACGAGAGCGCGATGAGCAGGAGGAACAGCAGCGCGAAGGCGACGCCGATACGGGACTTGGTCAAGGAGCGGATGAAACCGAGCATCGGGGCCTGTCGTTAGTAGTTATTGTGGCGGAGGGTATCCTTGGGGCGCATTAGGGGCCAAAGCGAAATCCCGCAATGGTCTGCGCTGACCGGTCTTCCGGGAGGCGGCGGCCGGCAGACCGTTACGTTTGCGCGTTCGCAGCGCTTGGCAAACCCGTGTGCGGTTTGATAGCGGCTCAGACATGAGAAGGAATCACCCAGTGAGCGTGTACAAAGTCCTATGAGCCAGCGTCCCTACATCGTCGGCAACTGGAAAATGAACGGCAACCGGGCCATGCTGACCGAGGCGCGGGCGATCGACCGCGCGGCGCAGCGCTATCCCGATGTGGAAATCGCGTTGGCGCCGTCGTTTCCGTTCCTTGGGCCGCTGCGCGAGGCAGTGAACGGGATCGGCGTGGGTGGGCAGGATTGCCACGCCGCTGCCAAGGGCGCGCATACCGGCGACGTTTCGGCGGCCATGCTGGCCGATGTCGGCGCGGACTTCGTGATCCTGGGCCACAGTGAACGCCGCCGCGACCACGGCGAGGATGATGCGCTGGTCCGCGCCAAGGCCGAAGCCGCGCTCGCGGCCGGGCTCGGCGTGATCATCTGCGTGGGGGAAACGCTGGAAGAGCGCGATGCCGGCAAGGCCGAGGAAGTGGTATCGCGGCAGGTCGAGGGTTCGGTTCCGGCGAGCGAAAGCGCGGCGGTGACCGCCGGACGGCTGGCGCTGGCTTACGAGCCGGTCTGGGCGATCGGCACCGGCCGGGTGGCCGCAGTCGAGGACGTGATCGCCATGCATGCCGCGGTGCGCGCGCGGCTTGCCGCGATCTTCGGCGAAGAGGCCGGCAAGGTGCGTATCCTCTATGGCGGTTCGGTGAACGGCGAGAACGCGGCCGGCCTGCTGGCGGCCGAAGGCGTGGGCGGCGCGCTGGTCGGCGGGGCAAGCCTGACCGCCGATGCCTTCCTGCCGATC
>CAILIO010000188.1 GCA_903834285.1 uncultured Sphingomonadales bacterium
CCTTAACAAAGGCTCAGCCCCGACTTCCAGGCACTTCTTTCGACAGGATTTCAGTACAATGGCCCGGGAACCTCAGCGTATCAAGCGGCGTGAGCGCAAGAACATCACCAGTGGTGTCGCGCACGTCAACGCCAGCTTCAACAACACCATGATCACCATCACCGACGCGCAGGGCAATGCCATTTCGTGGTCCTCGGCCGGCGCGATGGGCTTCAAGGGTAGCCGCAAGTCGACGCCCTATGCCGCGCAGGTTGCGGCTGACGACGCGGGCAAAAAGGCCGCAGAACACGGCGTCCGCACCCTCGAAGTCGAAGTGAAGGGCCCTGGTTCGGGCCGTGAAAGCGCGCTGCGCGCGCTCCAGGCGGTCGGCTTCACGATCACCGCGATTCGCGACGTGACGCCGATTCCGCATAACGGCGTGCGCCCGTCCAAGCGTCGCCGCGTCTGATCCTGCCTCCGGCGGGTACTGGCGCGGGGCGCGTCCCGCGTTTCATGCCCGCCCGCTATTCTGACCGGTGGCGGCTCGACAGCCGATCACCGGTCTCCTCCGATAACCTAGGGGAATTCCATGACTGTCAACATCAAGAACTGGCAGGAACTGAAGAAGCCCAACACCCTCGAGATCAAGCCTGGCAACGACCCGAAGCGCCGCGCGACGTTTGTCGCCGAGCCGCTCGAGCGTGGTTTCGGTCTCACCCTCGGCAACGCGCTGCGCCGCGTGCTGTTGTCCTCGCTGCAGGGCGCGGCCGTCACCTCGATCAAGATCGAGAACGTGCTGCATGAATTCTCGTCGCTCGCCGGTGTGCGCGAGGATGTGACCGACATCGTGCTCAACGTGAAGCAGATTGCGCTGCGCATGCAGGGCGAAGGCCCCAAGCGCCTCCAGCTCTCGGCCACCGGCCCGGGCGAAGTCAAGGCGGGCGATATCGCGGTGAGCGGTGACATCGAGGTCATGAACAAGGACCTTGTGATCTGCCACCTCGACGAAGGCGCGACGTTTAACATGGAACTGACCGCCGACACCGGCAAGGGCTACGTTCCTGCCGTGTCGAACCGTCCGGTCGACGCACCGATCGGGCTTATCCCGATCGACTCGCTCTACTCGCCGGTCCGTCAGGTCTCCTACAAGATCGACAACGCTCGCATCGGCCAGGAGCTTGACTACGACAAGCTCAACCTCACGGTCGAGACCGACGGCACCGTCACGCCGGAAGACGCGGTCGCTTATGCCGCGCGCATCCTGCAGGACCAGCTCTCGCTCTTCGTGCACTTCGACGATCAGCTGCCCAGCGGCCACGCGCCGACGATCGGCGGCGGCATGACCGTCCACACGCCAGAGGAAAGCGACGCCAACCAGCTCAATCGCTACCTGCTCAAGAAGGTGGACGAACTCGAGCTTTCGGTCCGTTCGGCCAACTGCCTCAAGAACGACAACATCATCTACATCGGCGATCTGGTGCAGAAGACCGAAGCGGAGATGCTGCGCACGCCGAACTTCGGCCGCAAGTCGCTCAACGAAATCAAGGAAGTGCTCTCCTCGATGGGTCTGCGCCTCGGCATGGACATCCCCGGCTGGCCGCCGGAGAACATCGAAGAAATGGCAAAGAAGCTCGAGCAGGAACTGCTCGGCTGAACCGGATACGGGGCGCTTCGGTAACGGAGCGCCCCGACGGGTTCTTGGCGGCGACCCCAACAGCCGCCTGGTACGGGCTACCTGATACGGGCCCCTAACGAACGGAGAAGACCGATGCGTCACAA
>CAILIO010000189.1 GCA_903834285.1 uncultured Sphingomonadales bacterium
CCCGCTAGCATGCAGGCGATCAGCCGGG
The DNA here is from genome assembly GCA_903834285.1 of uncultured Sphingomonadales bacterium. Taxonomy (GTDB): domain Bacteria; phylum Pseudomonadota; class Alphaproteobacteria; order Sphingomonadales; family Sphingomonadaceae; genus Novosphingobium. Next base: position 29 of record CAILIO010000189.1, read on the forward strand.
CGGCTTTGCCATCGCCATGCCGACTCTTTTTGAAAAATCCGGAGCCGAAGGCACCTACCGGCGCTTCTAGTTCGAGATCCTCGCCATCGCCCGGCGCAACAATCTGCCCGGCTATTTTCTGACCGCCCAGGCCAAGGGCGGCGAACCCGAACTGCATATGCTCCGGCGTGATTTCCTGGGGGAGGGGGGCGAACGCCCCGCCAAGGCCCCAAGGAAGGCCGCAGAGCCACGCGCGAAGGTTCCGCCGCCACCGGCCCCCGTCTCCGCCATGCCGCTTCTGGAGCGCGTCTATTCGACGGCGCTTGATGACAAGACGATCGCCGACGTGCGGCGCGATTTTCCGGGCTGGGATATCTATGCTCTCAAGTCGGAGTTCGACACCTGGATCGCCGAGAAGGCCGACCGCAAGCCCGGCAACTACCAGAGCGCCTTCTATGGCTTCGTCCGCCGCTATCACGAGAAGAACCGCCACCAGCTCAGGCGTTCCTAATGTCACGAACCGCGACTCGCCGGAATCATTGGGATTCTGCCACAACAGGCCAACATTCTGAAAATCGGCGGCCTTGCGTGGGGGCATCCCGGCAAATTGACATATGCCGTTCCCCGCCAACGGCTTATCGTGACTTCGGGAACGCTTCTGACGTGACTTCAGGAACGCCTTTTCCCCCTCAAAATGCCCTCGCCAAACCGGCCCCTGTGGATAACTTTCGCGCGATCAACGTGACTTCAGGAACGGATCGACGTGACATCAGGAACACCCGGTTCGTGACATCAGGAACAAAGCCGCGTGACATTAGGAACGGCCCTTCGGCGCAGCGGCTTGGATTCACACGGGTTTTCAGGCCAAATCCGGCCCTTAACTCTTTAACATCAGTATATAACTCTCTAACCCGCCGTGCAGCGGCTTGGACTGTGGATAACTTCCACCGTTCCGAAATGATGTTTTTGATTTTTTGAGTGAAAGAAAAAGAAGGTTCTCCTGACCGCCGAATAGGCGCGGCTATCAGAAAGGAAGCGGCTCCTTATGCCATCGATCGTCCGCAACCTTTTGGCCGTGATTGTGCTCGTGAGCTTCCAGGTCTTTCCGATGAGCGCTCAGGCGGCACCAATGTCGCCGGAATGGGTCCATCAGGCCCCCTCGGTTGAACAGGTCTTCGCCGAGATCAAAGGCGACGGCGACCTCGACACCAAGGCTCGGCAGGCGGCGACCTTTGACGTGATGCGCATGGCCATCATGACGTGGACGGATACGCTCGACCCAAGAAACATGCCGCCACGGGGAGCGAAGCTGTTCAGAGCCTACGGGGAGATCGGCGCAAAGCGTCCCTGGGGCCTTAAATTCAACGATGGGGCGTGCTGGGGGCCGACCTGTATTCGCGGCCAATTCTACGGCCGCTATTACCATTACAGCGTTGATCCGGCCTTCATAAAGGAAACGCTATCCCGTTGGTTCGACAAGCCCTACGTCGATGCCCACTTGGATTGGGTGAACAGGGTTCACAGCACGAAGCCAACCACCGCAACCTATCCACAGGTGATGCCAACGAACGAGGACAGCGCGGCAGGGTTCTTGATCGCCGTCGGGATCATACTGACCCTTCTCTACCTTCTTTACCGGCGATTCCGCCCCAAGGGCAAAGAGGAACCGAAAAAGCGGCCTGTTTCCGACAACTATGGGCGGGCGTCGTATGCCCCGCTGCAGATGAAGCCTGCGAGCGAAGACGCATCCAGCAAAGGCGTGTTTCTCGGCCAAAGCAGCGAGCCGCCGGAGCCAGGCGCGATGATTCAGCCGACAGGGGCACCCGTCTTTACCACGGAATCCCGGCATACGCTGATCGTCGCTCAGACCCGGACAGGGAAGGGGACCCGCGTCATCATTCCGACCCTGCTTCGCTACGGCAACAGCATGGTGGTGGTGGACCCAAAGGGCGAGAACGCCCTCATCGCCGCACGGGTGCGGCGTGACATTCTCGGGCACAATGTCCACATCCTCAACCCGTGGAACTACATGGCCGCCGACTTCGATGAACGCGGCTTCACCTCCGACACCTATAATCCGCTCGATATTCTCAACCGCGATGATCCCGACGCCGTCACCATCGCCCAGGCCATCGCGAATTCCATCTGTCCAACAGACCTCTCCAGCAATAGCGCCTTCTGGACCGCGAATGCCGCCGCACTCCTCTCGGCAATCCTGCTGTGGCTCACCGACCAGCCCGGCGAGACGAAAACGCTTGGCAGAGCCCGCACGTTGGTCGGGCTTTCCCGCCAAGATTTCACGGACAATTATCTGGTGAAAATGGCGGCATCGACCGCCTTTGACGGCGCTATTGCCGAGTTTTCGGCAATGTTTATCGATCTTGCTGCGGAAACCTATAGCGGGATATTGGCCAACCTGCGCGTTGCAACGGACTTTTTGGGTGAACCCCTGATTAAAGCGCACGTCGCCACTTCGAGTTTTGCGATGACCGACCTTGCTTCAAGGCCGACGACGATTTTCCTCATCATCCCGCCGGATCGCATCGATACACACCGCACCTGGTTGAAGCTGGTGATCGGTGCTGCCACGCAAAGCTATCGGGAGGTCCGCAGTAAGCCGCTTCCCGCTGGCGTGAAGAAACGTCCGCCCGTGACCCGCTGCATGATCCTGATCGACGAGCTACCGGCGCTGCGACGCATTCCCGACCTGCCCCGCGACCTCGCCACGCTCGCGGGCTATGGCGTCGATTTTACGCTGATCGTTCAGGGCCTCGACCAGCTCAATGCTGTCTATGATAAGGATGCCGCCACGATCGTCGGGAATTGCAGCTACATATGGTTTTGCAACGTCAAAGACCTCGAAAGCGCCAAAAAGGTGAGCGAGAGCATCGGCGACAAGACCGTGTCCACCATGACCCAGGGCGAGAACAGCGGCACCACCCCGCAGGGGGGCACCACGTCCGGCACCAGCACAAACTACGGAGAGACAGGGCGGAGGCTTCTCAAACCGGAAGAGGTGCTGACCTTGGGCCGCGACGTCGCGATCGTCCTGCCCGTTACAGGGCAGCCGCTTTACCTCGTTCCGGTTGATTATTGGAATCTCGACAATGCCTTCGGCACCTATGCCAAGCGCTATCCGAAACTGTTTTCGGAACCGCCGCTCCAGTATGATCCAAATCCCTACTTCCAAAGCTAGGGCAGGGGGCTTAGGACTTCTTCTCCCGCGCCTCTTGGTTTTTCCGCATCTTTTTGGAATCCAGTCGCGGAGGTAAAGGCATGTTCGTCCGCAATGGACCTGTTTCTATGATGATGCCCTCAATGAATTCTTTCCGCTTTATCGCGGCCTGCCTCTCGTTATCAAATTGAAGGTCGCGGGCTTCCTTTTGCTCCGGCGTCAATACCGTCATCTTTTTCAGGTTATCATCCCAAAACACGGCGTCCGTGACCGAACGGCTCGTGAAAGTTTCAGCAGCGGGAGCACCGGAGCCAGGGTCACGGTAGTCGCCATCGACGACGAAACGGCTGACCGTGCAGGTTCCGGCGGGTGGCACCAACAAGGCAATGATCTCTTCCGGGGTGAGCCGGTGCTCTTTGTAAACGAGCGCGGCCAGCTTTTGCGCATCCTGATAGGCCTTCACAATCGCGGCCTCTCCGGCTTTTTCAAGCCAGTACGTTATCCGAACCATGCGCCCGCCTTCGGGCCAATCAATAAAGAAACCCAGCCAACCGGCAGTAGATTCGGACTCGTTAAAGGGAAACGGCGACGTTCCTGGAGTAAAGCGGCCAAATTCCACGTCGGGGTGTCCTGAGTCCTCGATTTGAAGACCAAAACCTAACACACAACAACGGCAATTTCGACCGAAAGGCAGGGCAGGGCGAAGCCGTGCCACAGGCGCGGCCCCGGCTCTAGGACGCCATTGCCATGCCGTCCCCGAGCCAGCGGGGAAGGGCGCTGTCTCGGCCATGCGGTGACGATCCGTTTCGCAAGGAAGAGTGTTTTGACAGCATGCCAGCATGCTGGAGCTATGACATGGTGGCTAAGGGTGACTTCCCTCGCGCGGCGCAAGGGTGAAGCTCAAGGCCAGGCTTGAGCCGTTCGTCCCGGTGTCCCCGTTCTTCCTCCCGATGGTCGTGCAGAACGGGTGATCCCCCTCCGGGCCGCCCGCCCTTGCCCCTTGCTACCCCCGCTCTCGCCGATGGGCAGAGGTGCAGCGCAGCGCTGCGCGAAGCACCTCAAAACCCGAAAGGAGAGCCTACAATGTCCGCGTTTTCGTCCCGTCCCGATGTCTATGAGCGTGTGACCGCTCGCATCATTGCCGATCTTGAGCAAGGCGTCCGGCCTTGGTTGAAGCCGTGGAGCGGGGAACATGCCGCCGGAAAAATCAACCGACCGCTCCGCCATAACGGCACCCCTTACAAGGGTATCAATGTGCTCTTGCTCTGGAGCGAAGCCGTCGAGCGCGGCTATTCCGCCCCGCTCTGGATGACCTACAAACAGGCGCAGGAATTGGGCGCACAGGTCCGGAAGGGCGAGCACGGGGCGCTTGTGGTCTATGCCGATCGCATCACCAAGACCGAGCAGGACGACAAGGGGCAGGACGTGGAGCGGGAAATCCCCTTCATGAAGGGCTACACCGTGTTCAACGTCGAGCAGATCGACAATCTTCCCGCCCACTACTACGCCAAGCCCGTCAACCCGTTGCCCTTGTCCGAGCGCATCGAAGAGGCCGAGCGGTTTATCAGCGGGGCAGGGGCGACCGTGCAGCATGGAGGCAATCAGGCCTTTTATGCGCCGTCCCGTGACGTGATCCAGCTTCCACCGTTCGAGGCCTTCCGCGATCCCGAAAGCTATTATGCGACCGCCCTTCACGAGCTGACCCACTGGACGCGCCATTCGTCCCGCCTTGAGCGCGATTTTGGCCGCCAGCGTTTTGGCGATGAAGGTTACGCGCGGGAGGAACTTGTCGCCGAATTGGGAGCTGCGTTTCTCTGTTCCGATCTCGGAATTGCAGCGGATATCCGCGACGATCATGCCGCCTATATCGGGCATTGGTTGACCGTGCTGAAGCAGGACAAGCGGGCGATCTTTCAAGCCGCATCCCATGCCCAACGCGCCGCCGACTATCTCCACAGCTTGCAAGAGAAGGCCGCAAAATCGGTCCCCCTCGCAGCATGACAGGAGCGGGCAGGGGAGGGCAAAACGCCTTCCCCGCCTTGGTTTTTCAGTGCGTCCGGCGCTTTCGTGCTATAATAGAAAGTGCGAATCGAGACGGTTGTTTCTTGGCAATCGTCATCGTCGCTTTACAATCTGCCCCCTCGACTTTGCTTAACGACAAGTTAAGCCACCCCGTGTTATGATAATAACGTAGGGTGCAAGCCATGTGCGGATATCCGCTGCGCGGCTATCTCGCACCCGTCGCCATCGGCGACGGGCTTGGCAAGGGCGATGTTTCACTCTCCCGTTGCATCCCTCACGACCAGGGCTTTGACAGCCCGTGGACCCGTCCGGGGAGCCTTCGTGCTCCCTGCGACCCATGACCAAAGAGCCTTCGTGCCCTTTGGAAACCAGACCGGGGGAGCATCCCCCTGGACCCCGCGCAGGACGGTTTCACTCCTGCACCTAGGACCGCTGTTTCGGCAGCGGCTTCGACCGAGGGGCAATCGCGCCCCTTGGAACCACGACCGGGGTTTCGTCCCCGGATGACGACCAAGGGCACCCCCCTTGGATGAGGTGACAAAGGAGCGGCGACGGGGGCGCGATATGGCGAGCGGCAGCAACAGCCGAAAGCGGACAAAGCAATGTCTCGTCCGCTTTACCGATGAGGAATTCGCCGCCGTATCGGCCAAGGCCGATCGTGCCGGATACACTCTTGCCGCCATTCTCCGCGAAGCCGCCCTTGGGACTCCCGGTCCCCGTGCCAGACGCCGCCCGCCGATCGATCACCAGGCGCTCCGCCAGTTGCTCGGCGAGTGCAACCGCATCGGCAACAACGTCAACCAGATCGCGCGGCACCTGAACACAACCGGCGAAGCTGACATCCGCGAAGTCCAGGACGCGCTTGCCGCCTATCTCGATATCCGCAACGCGATCCTTGCAGCGCTCGGGATGACGACCGAGGCCACCCCCGATGATTATCAAGGGCGGCAGCCGCAGCGGGCCTAAGCAGCTCGCCCGCCACCTCCTTCGTTCGGATACGAACGAGGAGGTGAAGGTGCTGGAGCTGCAATCACCGACCGGCGACCTTGCCGAAGCCTTGCGCGACTGGCAGATCATTGCCGACGGCACCCGCGGCACCAAGGGCCTCTATCACGCCAACATCGACCCCGACGCCAAATACACCATGACCGAGGATCAGTGGACGCGATCGGTCGACCGGCTCGAAAAGGAGCTGGGGCTGGAGGGCCAGCCCCGCGCGGTCGTCCTTCACCAGAAGGACGGCCGCCAGCATATCCATGTCGTGTGGCAGCGCACCGACATCACGACGATGACCCTCGTGTCCGACAGCAACAACTACGCCGCCCATGAACGCGCCAGCCTCGCCCTGGAGAAGGAATTCGGGCACGATATCGTTCCCGGTAAACACGCGAAACGCGACCGCGAGCAACAACCCGAAATCCCCAAATCCGAAATCAATCATGCCGAATGGCAGCAGGCCGAGCGCCTTGGCCTCGACATCAAGGAATTCCGCGCCAGGATCACCGATATCTATGAGCGCAGCGACAACCCGCAGGCGCTCATCGCCGGATTGAACGACGCGGGCCTGATCGTCGCCCGAGGCGACAAGACGCCCTATGTCGTGGTGGACACGTCCGGCACGCATCACAATCTCGCGCGGCAAATCACCAGCACCAACCTCAAAGGCCTACGCGCTTTCATGGCTGGTGTGGACGAGACGGCCTTGCCGTCGATCGACGAAGCCAAGGCGCTTCAGCAGTCGCGGCAGCCGCAGGACGCCGCGCTACAGAAGGAACCCACGCTCCCCGAAACGCAAACCCAAGCACCGCCCGACGCCCCAGCATCGACCGATGAGCCGCCGCCCGCGCCATCATCATCGTCGGCCGAGATCGAGCGCCTCAAAGAGGCCTTGCGCACCCGCTACGAACAGGAGCTTCAGAAATACCACGAGTTTCATGCGGCCGAGCGGGCGCAGCGTGAATTTATCCTGGAGCAGGAAGCCAACGAGCGCATCGCCGACCTCGATGCCCGGCAGAAGGCCGTCATTGACGGCATCGTCCGCGAACGCGCCGCCGAGCGCCAAGGCTTCGCCGGCCTGATCGCCGCCATCTGGGCACGGGTCAATCCCGCCGCCGCCGCGCGGGAGCGCGAAGAGCGCGAAGCCGACCGCGCCGCCATTATCAAAGGCCTTGCCAAAGAACGGCAAGGGGAACTCGCCCTGATCGAGACCGTGCGAGGCGAACAATTGGACGAACTGGCCGAGCGCCAGGCCCAGCAGCTCCGCGACGCGGAATCGCGCTACAAGGCCGACGAGGAGCGCCACTTGAGCGACCGCGCCGAAGCCGATCGCTTGCTCGCCCGCATTGAAGAACAGCGGCGCTTGGACGCCGAGCGCCTCCAGAACCGGCCCCCCGGCATGGGTCCGCCCGGAACACTTTAAGCGGTTCGCGCTTCTTGCAATCAAAGCCGAGCCGCTTCCTCACCCGACAGGTTGCCACGGCACCACCACGACGCATCGGATTGTTGCAGGCCACGATCCGGCGCGTTCTCGCGACGGCAGGGACAGGCCTTGTGCGCTCCATGTGGAGCTGGACCCGATTCCTCAGACCCACCCGATCGCCGCCGCCATCCGGTTCCCCGATCCACTCGAAATTTATGCAGAAGCCGCCACCGGCGCGGCCGACGCCGCGCGGGCCGAAGCCATCCTGATAACACCATGACCGGCAATCGCGCTGCGCGGTGAAGGTTCAGGGATCTCCGTTGCGTTCCGACCCCGAACGGCAGTGTCCGGCGTTCGTGCCCGTCGCAGGCGCTACTGGCGTCAACTGGAAGCCTCGGCTCCCCCGTGCCGGTCCCCCCAATTTTCCAGTGTGACGCCGCGCCTTCGCGACCGGCCCTTTGAGCGCCGTCCCTTCGGGGACTGAAACGCAAACAAAGGAGATAAAACATGAACCTTTTCACCAAAGCGCAACGCGAGAAATTGCTCGCCAATGGTCGCGACCGCGATCAGGATCACCCGCCCGTCGTGAAGCTCTTCACGCCCGATGCCGGTTGCACCTGGTTGCTTTCGGAGATTGATCCCGAGGAACCGGACCTGGCCTTCGGCCTTTGCGATCTGGGCTTGGGGTGCCCGGAACTCGGCAGCGTCAGCCTCACCGAAATCAGCGCCCTGCGTGGCCGCCTGCGCCTGCCGGTCGAACGCGACCTTCATTTCGTGGCCGAGCATCCGATGTCGGTCTATGCCGAGGCCGCCCGTCAGTCGGAGGAAATCACCACCGACCCGCAATCGCTTTTGCAAGCGAAAGCCGCCCTCGCGGCACGGAGGGCGTCATGACCCGGTACATCGAAACGCACCGGCTCACCTGGAGCGGCGTCACCCTCGAAATCCGCTGGGAGCCGTATTGGCTCAACATCAAAGACGGTTTCGCCACCGGCCACCTCGAAG
>CAILIO010000190.1 GCA_903834285.1 uncultured Sphingomonadales bacterium
CGATGCCGGGCAAGGCATGTCCGAACCAGCGATGCTGCGGCCCCCGCTCGCCGACACGCGTCCGCTCGCGTCTTGCCGCCAAAGCGCACATTTGCAGACAACAGGAGGCCTCTGATGGAACAACCCTTCGTCCTGCCCGAAACCGCAGCGGTCCTCGCCGGCATAGCCGCGCAAGGAGGCCCGCATCTGGCCGATATGTCCGCAGCCGACATGCGCGCCACCTATCAGCAGATGGGCGCGCTGTTCGACACGCCGCCCGAGGCAAACGTGCGCTGGACCGATCTCGCAGGCGGCCCCTGCCCGCTGCGCGCCTATTTCCCGGGTGAAGCTGTAGCCGGCCCCGTTATCCTCTACATGCACGGCGGCGGCTGGGTGATCGGCGATCTCGATACGCACCATCCGGTTTGCACCACGATTGCGGCGATGACCGGCCTGCGCGTGGTGGCGGTGGATTATCGCATGGGGCCGGAAAACCCCTTTCCCGCCGGCCATGACGACTGTGTCGAAGCCGCGCGGTTCGTCCTCGGCAGTCCCTCCGGGCTCGAAGCGTCGGTGACCGGGCTGGCCACGGCGGGCGACAGCGCTGGCGGCAATTTGGCGCTCCACGTGACCACGACGCTCGGCAGCGAAGCGGTCAAGGCGCAGCTCCTGATCTATCCCTGGCTCGATTGCACGGCGCCGGATCACGGCTCGTACAAGGCGTTCGGCGAGGGGTTCATTCTCGATGCCAAGCTGCTGGCGCAGTTTGCGGCGGATTACCTGCCCGGAGAAGGCATGGCGGCAGGCGCCGCAGCATCGCCGCTCCTCCATCCCATGCCGGCGGCTCTGCCGCCGACGGTGATCCTCACCGCCGGACTTGATCCGCTGCGCGATCAGGGCCGGGCATATGTCGGCCGCATGGCGGAGCTCGGGATGGAAGTCCATTTCATCGAGGCGAAGGGTCTCATCCACGGGCTGGCAACGATGCGCGCGGCCTTCCCCACCGCCGACCGCATTCTGCGGCGCGCGATCAGCACTTTCGGCGAATTGCTACAAGGCTGACCGCTGCCGTCCAAACCATCGAACAACGATAAAATGACACATCAAAGGAGAGGGAAATGATCAAGATCCGCCGCAGCGTGCTTGCTGCATCCACCGCGATCGGTATCGCCAGCATCGCGCAGCCTGCCTATGCAGCCCCGGCCCCCGCAGCCGAGGCGGCAACCGCCGAAGAGGCGCCCGTCGGCGAAATCATCGTGACGGCCAACAAGCGCAACGAAAGCATCAGCAAGGTCGGCGCCAGTGTCGCCGCGTTCGATACGAACCTGCTCGACAAGCGCGGCATCGTGCGGCTGGACGAACTGGCCAAGGCCGTCCCCAACCTCGCGCTTGCCCCCTCGACCCACGGCACGCCGGTGTTCACCCTGCGCGGCATCGGGTTCAACGCGGACTCGCTCGGCGTCTATCCGGCGGTCAGCCTCTCGCTCGATCAGGCGCCGATGCCTTTCCCCGTTCTCGCGGGCCACTCGCTCTATGATCTGGAGCGCGTCGAAGTGCTCAAGGGTCCGCAGGGCACCCTGTTTGGCCAGAACTCGACCGGCGGTGCGATCAACTTTGTCGCCGCCAAGCCGACCAAGGAGCTGCAGGCCGGCTTCAACCTCGATTACGGCCGCTTCAACGAAGTGCACGGCAGCATGTTCCTGAGCGGTCCGATCAGCGAGACGGTCGGCATGCGTCTGGCTATCGACGCCCTGCACCGCGACGATTGGCAGTACAACTTCACCCGCAAGGATTCGAACGGCGAGCAGAACTACATCGCCGCCCGCCTGATCACCGATTGGCAGGCCTCGGACAAGCTGAAGTTCGAGCTCAACGTTAATGGTTCGGTGGACCGTTCGGACCCGCAGGCACTGCAGATTATTGCCTCGCTGCCTTCGAATCCTGCCGCCCCGACGTTCGAGGAACTCAACGCCCCGCTCGCGCCGCGCGATCTGCGCGCCGCGAACTGGTCCAACACGGGCCGCCGCGGTGTGGGCACGCAGTCTGATACGGAATCGGCGCGCCCGCGCGGCAACCGCAAGCTGTTCCAGGCCTTCCTGCGCGCCGACTACAGCGTGACCGACGATATCGCGCTGACCTCGATCACCACCTACAACCACCTGACGCAGAACATGTCCTTCGATCTCGACGGCTCACAATACGAGCTGGTCGACAACCCGCGCGGTGCAGGTGCGATCGAGGACTTTGACCAGGAACTGCGCCTGTCGAACGCCTCGGCACCCGGGGCGAAGTTCCGCTGGACGGTCGGCGCGAACTACAACCACAGCAAGGTCGACGAACTTCAGATCATCACTTACGGCGCCAACTCGCTGAGCAACGCTGGCACCAACTTCATCCACGAATCCAACGTGAACAACCGCGGCCGGATGGATAACATCGCTGCTTTTGCCAACGGCGAATACGATCTGACCGACCAGCTGACCTTCAAGGCCGGCATCCGCTACACGAGCTCGAAGAACAAGAACCGCATGTGCGGTTCGGATACGACCGGCGACCAGCAACTTTCGTCGCTGTTCCGCCTGCTCGGCAACCTGCTTGGCGGCAAGGACATTCCGATCGGACCCGGCGATTGTATCTCGCTCAACTCGGCAAACCTGCCGGGTGATCCGATCAACATCACGCTCAAGGAAGACAACGTCTCGTGGCGCGCGGGCCTCGATTTCAAGGCCAATGCAACCACCTTGCTTTATGCGAACATCTCGCGCGGCTACAAGGCGGGCGCATTCCCGGTGATCACCGGCGCCACGCAGGAAGTGTTCAAGCCGGCCAAGCAGGAATCAGTCACCTCGTATGAAGCGGGCGTGAAGACCCGCCTCATGAACAACGCCATCTCGCTGAGCGGCGCGGTGTTCTACCAGGACTACCGCAACAAGCAGATCCAGGGCACGGTCAACACCGCGCTGTTCGGCCTGCTTCAGCGGCTCGACAACGTGCCCAAGTCGCACATCTTCGGTGTCGAAGCTGACGTGACCATTCGTCCGACCGCCGGGCTGACGCTTTCAGGTTCGGCGAGCTACCTCAAGACCAAGGTCGACGAGTATTCGGGCATCACGGTGTTCGGCGATCAGAAGAACTTTGCCGGCAGCCGCCTGCCCTTCGCGCCGTCGTGGTCGCTCGTCGGCGATATCGACTACCGCGTGCCGACCAGCGCCGGCGGCGAAGTCTTCGTGGGTGCGGGGATCAACTACCGCACCTACCAGGATGCCTACATCGCGGGTAGCGAGCTGCAGATCCCCAACAACGGGGTGAACCGCTGGCTGGACCGCACGGCGTTCCGGATCGATGGCTATGCCCTCGTCGATGCCCGCATCGGCTACACCTTCCCGGGTGAACGCCTGACGGTCTCGGCGTTCGGCAAGAACGTGTTCAACACGTTCAACGTGCAGAACAAGATCTCCTACAACAACATCATCACCCAGGCGACTGGTGCGCCGGCGACCTACGGCGTGTCGCTGCGGGTGCGCCTCAAGTAAGCATACGCTTGATGATGGGGGCAGCGCCTGTTGCGCTGCCCCCATTTTTTTGCCTCCACACCATTCCATTTGCCTGTCAGTTCGAAAGCCCCCCATGTCCGCGGAACCGCTCGCTCCCCAGCCTGATCCAGTGATTGCCCGGGCCCGGACCCAATCGCTTTCGGCTATGCTGGCGCGCGCGGCAGAGCGGCACGCCACACGGACCGCGATCATCTGCGGCGACGTCACTTGGTGCTACGGTGAATTCCGCCGCGAGGTCGACCGGCTGGCCGCGGGCCTGCGCCGCCTTGGGCTCATGCCCGGGGACAGGGTCGCGATCCTTGCGCGCAACAGCCACGCCTTCATCGCACTGCGCTTCGCCATTGCGCGGGCCGATACGGTGCTGGTCCCGATCAACTTCATGCTCAACGCCGAAGATGTGCGCTACATCCTCGATCACTCGGGCGCACGAGTGCTGTTTGTCGATGAAACCACCGCCGAAGTCGGCCTCGCCGCGCGCTGCGAACAAGTTGAACACCTGTTCGGCATCGATGGCGAAAATGTGCCGCCGCCGTCTGCGATCCCTGCGTGGACGACGCTGCTTTGCGACGATCTGCTGGAACCCGAAACGCGCGGCGGCGAGGACTTGCTGCAAATCGTTTATACCAGCGGCACCGAATCCCGGCCCAAGGGCGCGATGCTCTCGCACAATGCCGTCTTGTGGGAATACCAGAGCTGCATCATCGATTGCGAATGGACCCGCGATACGGTCGCGCTCCATGCCATGCCGCTGTTCCACTGCGCGCAGCTCGATTGCATGATCGGCCCGGCGTTGCATGTCGGTGCAAAGAACGTCATCACCGGCTCGCCTGCGGCGGACAATGTGCTGCAGCTTCTGGTGCAGCATAAGGCGACCTCATTTTTCGCGCCGCCGACCGTGTGGATCTCGCTCCTGCGCTCCCCGCGCATGGAAGCTTGCGATCTCTCGGCGCTCGAAAAGGGCTATTACGGCGCCTCGATCATGCCGGTGGAGGTGCTGCGCGAACTTGGCGAACGCCTGCCGCAGCTGCGCCTGTGGAACCTCTATGGCCAGACCGAAATCGCCCCGGTTGCGACCATTCTTTTCCCCGAGGAGCACACCACGCGATTGGGCTCGGCCGGTCGCCCGACCTTGCATGTCGAAACCCAGATCGTCGATGATGCGATGAACCCGGTTGCGCCAGGCGAAGTGGGTGAGATCGTTCATCGCTCCCCGCAATTGCTCAGCGGATACTGGAACGATCCCGCGCGCACGGCCGATGCCTTTGCCGGTGGCTGGTTCCACAGCGGCGATCTCGGCGTGGCCGACGCCGAAGGCTACATCACCGTCGTCGACCGCAAGAAGGACATGATCAAGACCGGCGGCGAAAACGTCGCCTCGCGCGAGGTGGAGGAAGTGCTCTACCAGCACGCCGCGATCAGCGAAGTCGCCGTGATTGGCATGCCCGATCCCAAGTGGATCGAGGCCGTCACCGCCGTGATCGTGCTGCGCGAGGGGCACTCGCTTGAAGTGCAGGGCGTGTTGGAGCACTGCGCCGGCCACCTCTCGGGCTTCAAGATCCCGAAGAAGGTGGTCTTCGCCGAGAACCTGCCGCGCAACGCGAGCGGCAAGATCCTCAAGCGCGAACTGCGTTTCTCGCTATTGCAACTCTGACTTCGTCATCCCGCCTAGCCTCCCCTCACTTCGTCGTTGCGAGCGTAGCGAAGCAAACAA
>CAILIO010000191.1 GCA_903834285.1 uncultured Sphingomonadales bacterium
CGGTACGTTCGATATCTCGGTGCTCGAGATCGGTGACGGCGTGTTTGAAGTGAAGTCCACCAACGGCGACACGTTCCTCGGCGGTGAAGACTTCGACAACGTGCTGGTCGAGTACCTCGCGGACAAGTTCAAGTCGAAGGAGAACATGGATCTCCGCACCGACAAGCTGGCCCTCCAGCGGCTCTAGGAAGCTGCCGAAAAGGCCAAGATCGAGCTGTCGTGCGCACAGACCACCGAGATCAACCTGCCGTTCATCACCGCGCGCATGGAAGGTGGCACCACCACCCCGCTGCATCTGGTGGAGAACCTCACACGTTCGGACCTTGAAAAGCTCGTCTCGGGCCTGATCCAGCGCACGCTGGAGCCGTGCCGCAAGGCGATCGCCGATGCCGGCCTTACCGCCAAGGACATCGACGACGTCGTGCTCGTCGGCGGCATGACCCGCATGCCGCGCGTGCGCGAAATCGTGAAGGAGTTCTTCGGCAAGGACCCGCACACCGGCGTGAACCCGGATGAAGTCGTCGCCATGGGCGCGGCGATCCAGGCCGGCGTGCTGCAGGGCGACGTCAAGGACGTGCTGCTGCTCGACGTAACCCCGCTTTCGCTGGGCATCGAGACGCTGGGCGGCATCATGACCAAGATGATCGACCGCAACACCACGATCCCGACCAAGAAGAGCCAGGTCTACTCGACCGCCGAGGACAACCAGCAGGCGGTGACGATCCGCGTGTTTCAGGGCGAGCGCGAGATGGCGCAGGACAACAAGCTGCTCGGCCAGTTCGATCTCGTCGGCATTCCGTCGGCGCGGCGCGGTGTGCCGCAGATCGAGGTGACGTTCGATATTGACGCCAACGGCATCGTGAACGTGAGCGCCAAAGACAAGGGCACCGGCAAGGAGCAGCAGATCCGAATCCAGGCTTCGGGCGGGCTTTCGGACAACGACATCGAGCAGATGGTGCGCGATGCGGAGAAGTTTGCCGAAGAGGACAAGAAGCGCCGCGAGGCGGCCGAGGCGCGCAACAACGCCGACAGCCTTGTCCATGCGACCGAACGGCAGCTGGAAGAGAACGGCGACAAGATCGATGCTTCGCTGAAGTCAGAGATCGAGGCCGCGATTGCGGACGCCAAGACGGCGATTGAAGGCGGTGATCCGGCCGACATGAACGCCAAGACCCAGGCACTCACCGAAAAGGCGATGAAGATGGGCCAGGCGATCTACGAGAAGGAGCAGGCTGCGGCGGCAGCTCCGGGCGCCGAGGCTCCCAAGGACGCCGAAGACGTGGTCGATGCCGAGTTCTCGGAAGTCGACGACACCAAGTGATGTTGCGTTGAACCGGCCCGCCGCCTGGCCTTTGGGTGCAGGCGGCGGGCCGTTGTTCTTGAATGGGGACCGCAATGTCGGCTGAGATCGATTTTTACGAACTGCTCGAGGTGGAACGCACCGCGGACGATAAGGTGCTCAAGTCCGCCTATCGCAAGCTGGCGATGAAGTATCATCCGGACAAAAATCCGGGGTGCCAGGACAGCGAAGCCAAGTTCAAGCAGATCAATGAGGCCTATGCCTGCCTCTCCGACCCGCAAAAGCGGGCAGCCTATGATCGCTATGGCCATGCCGCGTTCCAGCAGGGCGGCAATGGCGGCCCGGGCGGCTTTGGCGGCAGCGCGGATTTCGGCGATCTGGGCGATATCTTCGAGACGATTTTCGGCGGCGCCTTCGGCGGCGGCGGGCGCCAACAGGCCCGGCGCGGCGCCGATCTGCGCTACGACATGGAAATCACGCTGGAGGACGCGTTCCACGGCAAGTCCGCCGAGATCGCGGTTGAAGTGGCGCAGGGCTGCCAGCCTTGCGGCGGCACTGGCGCGACGCCCGGAACTTCGGCGCGGCGCTGCAACTTGTGCGGCGGTCACGGTAAGGTGCGCGCGCAGCAGGGGTTCTTCATGGTCGAGCGGACGTGCCCGACTTGCCATGGCCGCGGCGAAGTGATCGAAAGCCCCTGCAAGAGCTGCCGGGGCGAGGGCCGCGTCGATGCGGAGCAAAAGCTCGAAGTGCAGGTTCCGGCCGGGGTAGACAACGGCACGCGCATCCGGCTGGCCGGTAAAGGCGAGGCTGGGCCGTTTGGCGCGCCGCCGGGCGATCTCTACATCTTCCTCCACGTCAAGCGCCACCGCATGTTCGAGCGCGACGGGACGACGCTGCTGACACGCTGCCCGATCAGCTTCACCAAGGCGGCGCTGGGCGGCGAGATCGAGATCCCGGGCCTCGACGGGGCGCGGCACAAGATCGAGATTCCCGCCGGCATCCAGTCGGGCAAGCAGCTGCGCAAGCGCGGCGCGGGCTTGCCTGTGCTGCAGAGCCGCGGCACGGGTGATCTGGTGATCGAGATTCAGGTCGAGACGCCGACCAAGCTGTCGGCGCGCCAGCGCGAACTGCTGCGCGAATTCCAGGCGACCGAGACGGGCGAGGAAACCCCGCAGTCGAAGGGTTTTTTTGACCGGATCAAGGATGCGTGGAACGATCTGACGGAGTAGGGTTCGGCTTTGCGGCCTGCTTCTCGCCTTACCTTTTCGTCATTGCGAGCGTAACGAAGCAATCCAAAGCGTCACGCACTAACCCTCTGGATTGCTTCGTCGCTGCGCTCCTCGCAATGACGAGGCTTTTGAGGTTCGGGCGCGGGGCGCCTCAAATCCCCGCAAACATCACGTTCACTTCAGCGATCACACCATCGACCATGCCGGCCTCGGCAGTCAGGCGCGGCTTTTCCTCTTCGAGGATTGCCAAGAAGATATCGCGCTTGAACTGGCGGATCGTGCTCGCCGGCAGCGGCGGCTCTGCGGTCGAGGCGATCAGGTCAACCGTGCGCTCGGCGCCGTGGAGGCGGCCCCAGAGGTAGTCGTTCTCGCGGTAGGCCCGTGCAAAGAAGGCGCCGAAGTGGAAGAACTCGACGCCCTTGAGGCAGGCATAGGTGCCGCCGGTGCGGATCGACATCGCGTCTTCGGGCGAAATCCGGTCCACTTTCACGGGATCGAATTCGCCCATGCCCTCACCCTGGAGCAGCGGCAGGGTGGCGACATCGTAAAACGGGAAGCCGAGGTAGGCGTAGAGGAAGCGGCGGCGCAGCGGCTTGCTCATCGCGGCGAGCCCTTCGACGATCATGGCATCGACGACAAGGTCGATCCCGGTGAGATCGCGCCGGGCGGCGATGGCGGCGAGCACCTCGGCGGGCCGGGCCAGCGCCCCGGCGGCAATCGGGGTGAAGTCCTCGCCGAGCCCGGCGGCGGTCTGCTTGGCCTGGTAGAGCGCCTGCGCACGGTAGACAATGTCGCGCGCAGCCTCGCGCTCGACCGGGCTGATCCCTTCGGCATCGTCCCAGTCCTGCGTCAGCCGGCGGGCGAGCAGTTTGAGGCGGCGGATGCGGAATGCAAGATCGTGCGCGCGGAAGAAGGTGATCGCCGCGGCCGTCGCGCCGCCTTTTGCCTGTGCGAGCCGATCGAAGCCGAGGTTTGCCAGATGCGCCCAGATTTCGACCTCGACCGCGCCGCGCGGCGGCGGGTCGATCATGGCTTCCTCGGTCACTTGCGCGAGCGCGGTGACCACGCCGGCGAGCTTGACTTGCGCATAGCCGTGGAACGCGAAGCCGGCTTGTTCGGCGGCGGCCTGTTGTGCCTTGGCGCGCCATGCGGTGAGGCGCTTCTGGTTCGGATGATCGAAGAAGAAGGTATAGCCGAACAGCCGCTCAACCGCCGTGTCGATTTCGCCGCGCAGGGTATCGACGATCATCCGCAGCCGCGCCCGCTCGCGCGATTGGGCTTCGAGCGCTTCGAGGTTGTCGCGGATCGGCTGCTCGCGCGGGATCGAGGAAAGCGAGCCGAAGATCGCCGAGAAGAAGCCGACCGAACGCTCCATGTGATCGGGCATCGCGGCGGGGACCGGGCTTGGGTCGATATAGACGAAGCGGCGGTCGACCTCGCGCTGGGCGGGCCGGTCGCGCAATACTGCCATGGCCGGGGCGAAAGGGCGGTTGACGAGTACCGCGCCATCGACAAGCGCAACGTCGCCCAGCTGGCTGCGCTTCCAGCGGCTGGGCATGACGCGCTTGAGAAAGGCCTCGCGCCCGGGCCAGGCAAGCCCCCGCTCGCGGGTAAGCTGGTCCATTTCCGCGAGCACGAGCGGGGGGAAAGCACCGGGAAAGCTCGCGGTAGACCGCGCGGCGAAGACGAGCTCGGGGCGTTCGGCAATGTCCTCGCCAGCGCCTTTGGCGGCGTTGCGGCGAAAGCCGATGGCAAGGCGGTGCTCGCTTTCTTCGACCACCGGGGGGCTGTTGAGGCGCAAGTCCTCGAGATGGCCGTTGAAGTCGGTGGCCGTGACGAGGAGGTCGAGCGGGTGGCCGGCGGGGAGCAGCGGCGGAGTGCTGCCGCCAGTCTCAGCCATGGCATCGAA
>CAILIO010000192.1 GCA_903834285.1 uncultured Sphingomonadales bacterium
CAGGGCGTGAAGGAGGTGAGCCCGGTGGTGCTCGCCAATGCGCGCATGCTGGGCATGAACGAGCGGCAGTTGCTGCGCCATGTCTACTGGCCGTCCGCGCTCTCGTGGATGTTCTCCTCGCTGCACACCTCCGTCGGCTTTGCGCTGGTGGGGGCGGTGGTGGGCGAATATCTGGGCTCGGCGGCGGGGCTGGGCTATCTCATCCACGAGGCCGAAGGCACGTTTGACGTCACCGGCGTCTACGCGGGCATGGTGGTGCTTTCGCTCTTCGTCATTCTGATCGATTATGGGGTGACGCTGGTCGAGGGCCGCTTGCTGGCCTGGCGCCCGCCTGTGCAAGAATCGCCATAAAAACACGAAAGGGAGAGACCCCATGATGATGATCCGGCTCCTCGCCGCCGCCTGCCTCACCATCGCCGCCAGCGCCAGCGCCTTCGCCCAGGCGCCCGAGAAGCCCAAGCTGACCCTTGGCGTCGGCGGCAAGGCGCTTCTGTATTACCTTCCGCTGACCATCGCCGAGCGGAAGGGCTTTTTTAAAGAGCAGGGCCTCGAGGTCGAGATCCAGGATTTCTCCGGCGGCGCGCGCAGCCTGCAGGCGCTGGTGGGCGGCTCCATCGATGTGGTGACGGGCGCCTATGAGCATACGATCCGCATGCAGGCCAAGGGGCAGGACATTCGCGCGGTTATCGAACTGGGCCGCTTTCCGGCCATCGCGGTGGCCGTGAAGAAGGACCGCAAGTGGAGTTCGCCCGCCGATTTCAAGGGCATGAAGATCGGCGTCACCGCGCCGGGCTCCTCCACCAACATGCTCATGAATTTCGTCATGGCGCGGGCGGGCCTGTCGCCCTCCGACGCCTCCTATATCGGCATCGGCTCGGCGCAATCGGCGCTGGCGGCGATGCAGAAGGGCGAGATCGACGCGGTGTCCCATCTGGAGCCCGTATTGTCCTTTCTGGAGCGGGCGGGCGAGGTGCGCGTCGTGATCGACACCCGCACGGAGGAGGGCACGCGCGCCCTCTTCGGCGGCTCCAATCCGGCGGCCGTGCTCTACGCCAAGAAGAGCTTCATCGACCAGAACCCCAACACGATGCAGGCTCTCACCAATGTCTTCTACAAGACGCTGCAATGGCTGAAGACCGCCAGCCCCGAAGACATCGCCGCCACCGTGCCGCCCGAATATCTCTTGGGCGACAAGGAGCTTTACATGCTCTCGGCGAAGAATTCGAAGGCCTCCTATTCATTGACCGGGATCATCGATCCCTCGGGCATGAAATCGACCAGCGACATGCTCACCAAGTTCGATCCTGAGCTTTCCGGCGCGAATGTGGATCTGTCGAAGACCTTCGATGGCCGATTCGTGAAGAAGGCGGCGGAGCTGATGAAGTAGATCCTCTGTTCGGGAGCGCCCCCCTTGCGCCGCACGTTTCACACCCTCGATGTCTTCACCGACACGCCCTTTGCAGGCAATCCGCTAGCGGTGGTCGTGGATTGCGAGGGCTTGAGCGAGCAGCGCATGCAGGCCATCGCGCGCGAGTTCAATCTGTCGGAGACGGTCTTCGTGCTGGAGCCGCTGGACCCCGTGAATACCGCGCGGTTGCGCATCTTCACGCCCACGCGCGAACTTCCCTTCGCGGGTCATCCCACCATCGGGGCGGCGGTGCTGATCGCCCAG
>CAILIO010000193.1 GCA_903834285.1 uncultured Sphingomonadales bacterium
GCCGGGGTATACCTGGGAACGCGGCCTCGTGAAGATCCCGGTCGCGCTCGGGCTCGCCCTGCCCCCGCTCGATTTCAATCGCCGCGCCATCGCGGCCGCGGTGGCCGCGCGCAGCGAAGCCGGGCGCAAGCTCGATGTGGTGGTGTCCGCCGCTGCCGCCGCTATCGATGGCGCGCTCGCCGAAGCCCGCGCGGCGCGGGCCGCGCTCGCCGAAGTCCGCACCCGCGAACGCCCGCTGGCAGAGCGGCTCGCGGCAACCGCCGCGCGCGCTCTCGCGGCGGGAGCGACCGACCGAAGCGATTGGGCCAGCGCGCAAGCCGGGGCGGTTGAAGCCGCACTCGCCGAGCTTGATGCGCTGTCCCGCGTCCATGCCGCCGATGCCGCGCTCGAAAACGCGCTGCGCCGCCCGGTCGCTGGCCCCGAACTGGCGATCCGGCAGACCGCGGATGACTTGGTATCAGGAGAACGCCCGAAATGAGTGCGCGCGACGCGATTGGCTGGAGCGCGGTGGGCGCGGGATTGTGCGCCGCCCTTTTTCTTGGCGTCCACGGCGGTGCAGCGCCGCAAGCCGCCGAACCGGAGGCCCGTCCCGCAGCCGCTGCTGCTGAGGCGAAGGAGGAAGGGATCACCGTCGCGCCAGACCTCGGCGCGCGGCTTGGCTTGAAGCTCGCCGTGCTGACCGCGAGCAGCGCCGCTGGCGAAGTCCACGGCCTCGCGCGCGGGCTCGATGCCGGAGCGCTGGCCGCGATCGAGGCCGAGATCGCAACGGCACGCGCCGCCGCGGCTGCTTCGTCTGCCGAAGCAGCCCGACTGACCGGCCTCGCCGCTGCCGATCAGAGCGCCTCGCGCCAGTCCGTCGAGGCCGCCCGCGCGCAGGCCGCCGCCGATGCCGCGCGGCTGCACCTAGCCCAGCAGCGCATTGCGCTCGAATATGCGCCTGGCCTTGCTGCGATGGGGGATTCCGCACGGACCGCGCTGCTTGCCGCCATCACGCGCGGCGAAGCGGCGCTCGTCCGCGTCGATCTGCCGGGCGCCACTGGGGGCTCGCGCGTGCGCCTCGCCGATGGCGGAACGATCCGGCTGATCGGCCCGGCCGCGCAGGCCGACGCCCGCCTGCAAAGCGCAGGGCTGCTCGGCATTGCCGACGGCGCGGCGGCGCGCATGCTCAACGCCGGGCGGGTCCGCGATGTCGTCGCCGCCAGCGGCCCGAGCCGCGCAGGCGTCTTCGTGCCGGGCGACGCTGTCGTCCGCTGGCGCGGCACGCAGTGGATCTACCGCGAGGCCGGTGCTCGCTTTGTCCGGACCGAGCTTGCCGATGCGCAGCCGGTGCCCGGCGGTTGGCTGGCCGGCACCGGCCTTGCCGCGGGGGACCGCGTCGTAGTGCACGGCGCCGGAGCCCTGATCGCGCTCGACCGCGCCGACGACCTCGCGCAAGAGGGCGATTAGGCACATGCTGAACCGGATCGTCCGGACCAGCCTCGCGCATCCGCGCCTCGTGCTGCTCGGCGCACTGCTGCTCGTGATCTACGGGGTGCAGACGCTCATCGGCGCCCGCTACGACGTGTTTCCCGATTTCGTGCCCGCGCAGGCCAGCGTCCAGACTGAAGCGCCCGGCCTCTCACCCGCGCAGGTCGAGGCTTTCGTCACCCGCCCGCTCGAGAATGTCATCAACGGGGCGAACGGCGTCGCCGCCGTGCGGTCGGAATCGATCCAGGGCCTCTCGGTAATCGATGTGACGTTCGTCGAGGGGAGCGACCCCTACAAATCGCGCCAGATCGTGGGCGAGGCCATCGCCGAAGTCGCCACGCAATTGCCCCCGGGCGTCCAGCCGCCGCAACTGAGCCCGCTGACTTCCTCGACGATGGATCTGCTCAAGGTCGGCTTCACCGGCGGCAAGAACCCGATGGCCCTGCGCGACTTTGTCCAGTGGACCGTGCGGCCTCGGCTTCTCGCGACGCGCGGCGTGGCCCGTGCCAGCCTCTATGGCGGCGACGAGCGGCGGATCGAAGTTCGCGCACGGCCGCGTGATCTTGTCGCGCGCGGGCTGGCCTTCAGCGATCTTGCCGCTGCGGTCCGCGCCGTTACCGAACCACGCGGCGGCGGCTATGCCGAAACCCGCGATCAGCGCCTCAATGTCGAGCCTTCGGGCGGCGGCGTCTCGCCGGCGGCCATCGCGGCAGCGCCGGTGGCGCTCGGCAACGGCACGGCGGCGCGGATCGGCGATGTCGCGGACGTCGCTTTTGCCGCCGCGCCCAAGGCCGGCGACGCGCTGGTCATGGGCGAGCCCGGCGTGCTGATCAACATGTCGAGCCAGTACGGGGCCAACACGCTCGAAACCACGCGCCGGGTCGAAGTGGTATTGCACGATCTCGAACCGGCCGTGCGCGCGGCGGGCATCACGATGACCGCCAATCTCCACCGCCCGGCCACCTTCATCGAGACGGCGCTCGGCGGGATCGAAAAGGACCTCCTGATCGGAACCGTCCTGATCGGGCTGGTGCTGATCGTGTTCCTGCGCAATTGGCGGGTGGCCCTGATCGTGTTCACCGCGATCCCGCTCTCGCTGCTGGCTGCGCTGATCGTGCTCGACAAGAGCGGGCAGGCCGTCAACACGATGACCTTGGGCGGGCTGGCGGTTGCGCTCGGCGTGGTGATCGATGATGCCATTGTCGATGTCGAAAACATCGTGAGGCGTCTGAGGCTGGCCAGTGCCGAGGCAGACCGGCGGGCGGTGATCGCCAGCGCTTCGGTCGAAGTGCGCGCGCCCGTCGTCTACGCGACTTTCGTGCTCGCCGCGACGGTCATGCCGATCCTGTTTCTGACCGGCCTTCAGGGCAGCTTCTTCCGCCCGCTTGCCGCCGCGTTCGTCATCGCGGTGCTCGCCTCGCTGGTCGTCGCCATGACGGTTGCGCCGGCGCTCTGCCTGCTCCTCATCGGCGGTCAGGCGCAGGACGAGGAACCCGGCTATGTCCAGCGCCTGAAGGATCGCCACGCGGCGCTGCTCGAAACCCTTCTGCCCCGCGCACGGTGGGCAGTCCTGGCGACCGTGCTGGCCGCGCTGGCCGCCGCCGCCGCGCTG
The DNA here is from genome assembly GCA_903834285.1 of uncultured Sphingomonadales bacterium. Taxonomy (GTDB): domain Bacteria; phylum Pseudomonadota; class Alphaproteobacteria; order Sphingomonadales; family Sphingomonadaceae; genus Novosphingobium. The sequence continues at coordinate 3,080 of CAILIO010000193.1, forward strand.
GCGAGCTTTGGCGGCGAGCTGCTTCCCCAGTTCCGCGAGCGCCATTTCGTGATGCAACTGAGCGGACCGGTCGGCGCCTCGCTGCCATGGACGCGCGATATCGGCGCGCGCATGATCCGCGAGATCCGCGCCATGCCGGAAGTGGCTACGGCCGAGCAGCAGATCGGCCGCGCCGAGGCCGCCGAAGACACCTGGCCCCCCAGCCGCAGCGAAATCCACGTAAGGCTGCGGCCCGATGGCCCAGTCGATGAAGAGACCGTCGAAGCACGGCTGCGCGCAGTGCTTGAACACTATCCGATGATGCATGGCGAAGTCGTCACCTTCCTCGGCGATCGCATTTCGGAATCGCTTTCGGGCGAGACCGCCAAAGTGGCAGTCAACGTGTTCGGGCCGGATCTTGGCGCGCTGGACCGCACCGCCGCGCGCATTGCGGCCGTGATCAAGGCCGTGCCCGGCGCGGCCGATGTCCAGGTCAAGTCTGAACCCGGCACACCCACTCTCGCCATCACGCTCGATCCGCAGCGCATGGCGGCCCGCGGGGTCACTGGCAGCGATGCTTATGACGCGATCGAGGCGGCGCATCAGGGCCTGATGATCTCGCAGATCACCGAGGCGGACCGCATCACCCCCGTCGTCCTCACCCTTGCCGATACCGACCAGCGCGAGCCCGAGGCGGTCGGCGCGGTGCTCGTGCGGGCCAACGACGGTTCGGCCGTCCCGCTTCGCGAGATCGCCACGATCCGCGTCGCCGAAGGGCGCAGCACGATTGCGCACGAAGGCGGTCTGCGGCGCCAGGTCGTGACGGCGAACCCTCAAGGCACCGATGTGACCGGCTTCGTCGCCAAGGCACGCCGCGCGATCGCGGCCGAGGTCAGGCTACCCGCCGGGGTCACACTCGATTTTGCCGGCGCCGCAGAGGCGCAGCAGGCCGCATCGCGCGAGATCGCGATCAACGTGGCCGTCGCGGCGATCCTCGTCGCAGCCTTATTGGTGCTGGCCTTCGGCGGCGGACGGCCCGCAGTGCTGATCCTCGCGACAGCGCCGTTCGCCATGATCGGCGGGGTGGCGGCCGTCGCGCTCACCGGCGGCGTGCTTTCGCTGGGCGCGCTGGTCGGTTTTGTCACCTTGTTCGGGATCAGCGCGCGCAACGCGATCCTGTTGATCGCGCATGTCGATCACCTGGTGGCCGATGAAGGCGCAGCGCGCGATGGACCTACCGTCCTGCGGGCCGCGCGCGAGCGGCTCACACCGATCCTGATGACCGCGCTGGTCGCCGGCCTCGGCCTCGCCCCTCTCGCCCTCGAGGCGGGACAGGCTGGCCGCGAGATCCAGGGCCCGATGGCGGCGGTGATCCTCGGCGGACTAGGCTCCTCGACGCTGGCGAGCCTTGTTCTGCTGCCCGCGCTAATCCTTGCCTACCGCTGGCACCAAGCGGCGCCTGCGCCTAAAGACACCCAGACCGGTTCCTGACACGCGCTGTCGACGCGGTTTTCTGCAAGAGCTCAGATGTATGTCCGCGTCTTCGCGAGCGAGAGCACGTAGACCGAAAGCGCACGCACTTCGGCCGGCGTGAGCTTGTCTGCGAAGGCAGGCGAAACGCCGCCGCGCCCTTGGTTCACGCTCGCAGCAATTGCGGCGCGGTCGCTGCCATAGAGCCAGGTCTTCGGCCGTGTGAGGTCCGCGGAACCGATCGCGGTATCGCCCCAGCCCTGCACCGTGTGGCAATCATAACAGCCGCCCTCGCCTTCGAAGGCTTCCTTGCCGGCGGGGATTTGCGCGGCGTCATAAGGCTGGCCGGACAGCTTGAGGACATATTCGGTGGCGGCAGAAATCTCGTCCGGCTCGAGGCTGTGACCAACCCCGCGCGCGGGCATTTCGGGCCAGTTGCGCCCCTTCTTGTCGCCGGCGCGGATGCCATGGAAGATCGTCTGCTCGATGTCGGAGGCGCGCATGATGAACGTGTCGATGTCATCCCCGCCATAGAGCCAGCGGTCGTCGGTGAGGTCGGGGACAAAGGCTCCGGGCGCGCCCTTGCCGTCCGCGCCGTGGCACGAGGCGCAAGTCCGCGCGAAAATCGGCGCGCCCTTGCGCGTCGCTGCGGCACGCGCGGCGGGGTTTGCCCATATCGCGTTGGCCGTCAGCGGAGCGCGCGCGGCAGAGGCAGCGCTGCTCACTGCCAGCAAGGCGGCTAACGCCAGCAAACCCCGACCCCACAAGACCTTACCGACCATGCGCATCGCTGCCTCCTCCTCTTCGCGCTCAATTCAGATCGTGAAGCCGATCCAGCGGCCGAACACGATGATCGCGGTCCACACGGTGAGCGACACGGCACCGGAGACGCGCGGAGCGAGCGAACCGGGAGTGGCGAGCTTGGGTGCGGCGACGAAATGAAACACCAGCATGTTGACGCCGGCGAGCAGCAGCAGCACCAGCTTGCCCTTGAAGAAGAAGTTGGTGAAGTAGCCCTGCGGGTTGGCGAAGATCATCGTTATACCGGTGGCAGCGGCAAGGCCGAACCCTGTCCAGGTTAACGGCAGCCACTGGCGCAGCAGCGCCTGCGGATCGCGCCCGGTCTGCGCGAGGCCCACAAGACGCAGGTCCACCAGCGCGATTGATCCGAACACGAGCGTGAGCGCGAGGACATGTACTGCCTCGACCGTGCCGAACAGCCAGGTGCTGTCGGTCAGGGCATAGGCGAGCGGCGTTTCGGACAGCCAGTTGGCAAGATCATCAAGGTTCATGAAAACGGGTTCCCGGATGCGGGTTCGAAGGGAGGTAGCGGCAGCGCGGGATCAGGATGGCGCGCCGGACCAGCCATCGGCATAGGCTATCCAGCGCCCGGCGAAGATCACCAGCGACCATGCGGCAAGCGAGGCCAGCGCCAGCGCGACATGGAGCGCACGCGGCCGCGCCTCGCCCACCGCGCGCTGCGCCCAGGTGGCGGCGACCGCGAAGGCAATGAGGATGAGTTTGACCCAGAACACGGTGCGGAACAGTGCGCGGCCGGGTTCGCTGGCGATCAGAAGGAACCCGGTGAGCGCGAGCACCGCAATAGCGGTATAGAGTACGGGCAGCCAGCTTGCGGTGACCACGGCCAGCGTCCGCTCCCGTTCGACAAGGCCCGCCGCGCGAAGGTTTATCAGCAGCGCCGCAATCACGACGGCGGCGATGGCGATGATATGCACCACCTGGATTGCCGGCACATACCAGCCATGCGCGTTGACAGCCTGCGCAACAGGCGTGTTTCCAAGCCAGATCGAGAATGCGATGAGACGTTCCAACGTCTGGTTTCCCCGGTGGGTTCAACCGGTCGATGCAACGCTCTGAGCGAACTTCTCAGCTGGCGTTTGGTACATCAAGGTTTTTCTCGGCCGCTCGTTGAGCTGTCTGGCGATGGCGCTGAGTTGGGCCTGGCTGAAGGTCGATAGATCGACGC
>CAILIO010000194.1 GCA_903834285.1 uncultured Sphingomonadales bacterium
GCCCCCTTTCGTTTGCGCGGCTGTCACGCGCAGTCACCCCGGACCTGTCACCTTGGACAGGTGTTCACGCCCCCCTGCCCCCTTGCTCACGGCGTCGGTTTCGCTAAGGACAGATCATCCTTTTTTCCGAACCAGATCAGTAAGGACTGCTCGATGGCGACCTTCACGCTCCCGAAGAATTCCAAGGTCAACGGCAAGTCGCGGCATTTCTCGGCGGCCAGCCAGGGGCGGATCCAGAAGTTCAAGGTCTACCGCTACGATCCGGACAGCGGCGAGAACCCGCGCTACGACACCTTCGAGATCGACCTCGAACAATGCGGGCCGATGGTGCTCGATGCCCTTATCAAGATGAAGGGTGAGCAGGACCCGACGCTGACGTTTCGCCGCTCGTGCCGCGAGGGCATTTGCGGTTCCTGCGCGATGAACCTCAACGGCCGCAACGGCCTTGCCTGCACCACCGCGATTTCGGACCTCAAGGGTGAAATCCGCATCACCCCGCTGCCGCACATGGAAGTGATCAAGGACCTCGTTCCCGATTTCACGCACTTCTACGCGCAGTACGCCTCGATTCGTCCCTGGCTGCAGACCGTCTCGCCCACGCCTTCGGGCAAGGAGCGCCTGCAGAGCCCCGAGCAGCGCGAAAAGCTCGACGGCCTGTACGAGTGCATCCTGTGCGCCTGCTGCTCCACCTCCTGCCCCAGCTACTGGTGGAACTCGGACAAGTTCCTCGGCCCCGCGATCCTCCTCCAGGCCTATCGCTGGCTGGCGGACAGCCGCGACGAGATGACCGGCGAGCGGCTTGACGAGCTGGAAGATCCCTTCCGCCTCTATCGCTGCCACACGATCATGAACTGCGCCAACGTCTGCCCCAAGGGCCTCTCGCCTGCGCGGGCGATCGCGGAAATCAAGAAGATGCAGGTCGAGCGCTCGCTCTGACCTGAATCCGGCTCCGCGCCTGCCATGACCATCGACAACGCCGCCTTCACTTATGGTCCTTCCGCGGACCATCCGGGCTGGTACACCTGGGACCTGAAGGATCAGGACCGGTTCAACGCCTATGTGATGGGGCCCTTGCTGGTCCGCCGCGAGGATCTGCCCGGCGGCGGCCCGGCCGTGCGCCTGCGCATGTTTCCGGAGCGCCGGCATAGCAACCTGCTCGATGCAGTTCACGGCGGCATCACGCTCTCGCTGATCGACGTTTCTCTGTTCGCCTGCATGCGCCACGCGATTGACGGCGATGCTGCGGGCTCGGTGACGCTGGATCTATCCACCCAGTTCATCGGGGCGGGAATTGTCGGCAAGCCGCTCGATTCCGTGGTGGAAGTCTTGCGCGAGACCCGCCGCCTGCTGTTCCTGCGCGGCACGGTGGTGCAGGATGACCACCTTGTCGCCGCTTTCAACGGAACCGTGCGCAAGCCCTCGGCGCGATGAGTGGCCTGGCCCAGCGCTACGCCGCGCTTGTCGCGGCCGGCGAACTCAAGCCTGATCCCGAACAGGCCGCTGCTGCCGCCTACCTCACTTCGCTGCAGCAGGAGCTGGAGCGCCCCGCCCCCAAGCCGGGCTTCGTCTCGCGCCTGCTCGGCAGCAAGCCGGCACCGGCGCCGCGCGGGCTCTACATGTGGGGCGGCGTCGGACGCGGCAAGTCGATGCTGATGGACTTGTTCCACGATACGCTGGACGCGCACCCCAAGCGCCGCGCGCATTTCCATGAATTCATGCTCGACGTTCACGCGCGGCTGCGCATCGAGCGCCAGAGGGAGCGCGGCGACCCCATTCCCCCAGTCGCCGCCTCGATCGCTGCCGAAGCACGCGTGCTCGCCTTTGACGAGATGGTCGTCAACAACAGCGCCGACGCAATGATCATGGGCCGCTTGTTCACCGCGCTGATCGCCGATCTTGGCGTGACCGTCGTCACCACGTCGAACCGTGCGCCGGGCGAGCTCTACAAGGACGGCCTCAACCGCGAACACTTCCTGCCCTTCATCGCGCTGATCGAAAACCGGCTCGATGTCGTCGCCCTGAACGGGCCTACCGACTACCGTATGGTGCGCATGCAGGGCGTGGGGACCTGGCATGTCCCCAATGGCCCTCAGGCCACCGCCGCCGTGCGGGAGGCCTTCTTCCGCCTCACCGACTATCCGCCGGAGGATAGCGTCCATGTCCCCACCGGCGCGCTCGATCTCGGTGGCGGGCGCGTGCTGCAGGTGCCCAAGAGCCTCAAGGGCGTCGCCGTTTTCAGCTTCAAGCGCCTTTGCGGCGAGGCGCGCGGGGCAGCGGACTACCTCGCCATCGCACGCAATTACCACACGGTGATCCTCGTCGGCATCCCGCGGCTCGGGCCTGACCAGCGCAACGAGGCCGCGCGCTTCGTGACGCTGATCGACGCCCTTTACGAGCACAAGGTGAACCTGATCGCGACCGCAGACGCCGACCCTGCCGATCTCTATCCCGCCGGCGACGGGCGCTTTGAGTTCGAGCGCACGGTCAGCCGCCTGATTGAAATGCAAAGCCGCGAGTATCTCGCGTTGGGCCACGGCGAGGCCTAAGCTGGCACCCTTGCCCGCGCACTGGCCGGCAACGGCAGAATGTCTGAAACACAAAAGGAGGCGAACGTCACAAGACGTTCAGCCTCCTTTTTTCAACTCGCCTGCTGCATCCTGGCCGGAGCCCTGTCGCCATCACGAGGGCACCTCTAGGAGCGTCGGACAAGGTCAGGAAAGGTTTCCTGACCCTGCTGGATCCGCTCGCACAATCGCGAGCGGTGCTTGCGCTTCGACCCATTTCAGCGATCTACATGACGCCATGACGTCATCACAATCGCTTCGAGTTTGGTGTTATTTGTGTTTCCGGTCCGTTTTGCGGGTTCCGGTTGCGAATCGGTCAATCTCGCACCGCCCTCGGAACATGTCCCGAGAATCGGCGTTAAAGACGGCATCAACGGAACAGATAGTGCCAGATCATAAATGCCTCCACCGGGTTTCGATGGAGTTTATATACTCTTAAGCGCCATGGTTAACAAGTTCTTAAACCTGAATGACAGCTCCGCTCAGGCTCGCCGCATAGGTCTTTTCCAATTTCGCAAAAGTCTCGGGCCTGCCAAGCAGGTAGCCTTGCGCAAGGTCACATCCCATCGATCGGAGGATCGCCAGCGTGTCCGGCCGTTCGATCCCCTCGGCCACGACAGTCTGCCCGAGCGCATGGGCGAGCGAGATCGTGTTGGCGACGATGGCGTGATCGCGCGGGTTCGTCGCAACGCGGTCGATAAAACGCCGGTCGATCTTGAGTTCGTCGCTGGGCAGATCGGCAAGGTAGGCGAGGCTCGCCTCGCCCGTGCCAAAGTCATCGATCGACAGCCGGAAGCCCAGCTCGCGGAGCCGCGCAAGGTTCTGACACGCGGCCGGCCGATTGCGCACGCTCGACGTTTCGGTGATCTCGATCGTCAGCAGGCGCGGATCAATGCCGCGGCGGCGGACCGCTTCGGCGAAGTTGCCCACCAGGTCGGGCTTGTCGACCATCTGCGCCGAAAGATTGATGCTCATCTGAAAACGCGGCCCGCGCGCATTGAGTGCCAATGCAGCCGTGATCGCAAGATCGAGCACCCAATATGTCAAGGCATCGATGCGGCCCGCACGCTCGGCCTGAAGGATAAAGGCGTCGGGCGCGATCGGTCCGCGCGTCGGATGATTCCAGCGGATGAGCGCCTCCGCCCCGCACATGCGATTGTCCTTGAGGTTCCACTGTGGCTGGAAGGCAAGCCAGATATCGCCGTTGCGAAGGCCTTCCTCGATCCGGGCATGAAGCGAAAGCTCCCACGGTGCTTCCGCAAGCCGGCTCGCCTCGAACAATTCGATCGCCCGCCCATTGGCCAGCGCCTCGTTCGCACTGGCGAGCGCAGAATTGACTCGGGTCGAGGTGTCCAGGCCTTCGTTGCGGTCCAGCCCGAAGTGGATATTTGTATCGAAGGTGTGATTGCCGATCAGCAGCGGCACCGCAAACAACGCTCGCAATCCCTCGAGATGGTCGAGCTGCATGTCCAGGGGCCGCGCCTCTTCCGCCCAGGCGAAATGGCCACCGTCGCCGTGATGGATCGTCTCGGCCCCTGAACCGGCAGCAATGCGACGGGCGATTTGCCGTGCGCATTCGCCATGCAGGTCATGCGGAAGCGTCGCGAGGATTTCCTCGTAACGGGCGACAACCGCAACGACGACATCCGAGCCGACCGGAACCGGATTGTTGGCCAGCGCCAGCAGGTTCGGCAGGCCCGACGCGCTGGTCAGCTGGATGCGCCGCGCACGCTTCTGCCAGAGCCGAAGCGTGCCATATATGCCCAGGAAAAGCAGAGCATTGTCCGGCGCAAAAACGATGCCCTGCATGCGCAGGGCTGCCGGCACGAGGACGACGACACCAACCGCCGTTGCATAGGCTGCCGCCTTGCGCCAACCCGCAGCGAGGCGCCCAAGCCAGATCAGCAGCACGACAAGCGCAAGGATCGGCAGCGAGCCGAGTCGCGGCCCCAGCGAAAGCGAAAAGGGCGCCTTGAGGCCTTCCGCCCCGGCAATATCGAGCGCGATCGCCGGCGCGTAGCTGTGTCCGAAATACAGGATCGACGGGGCCTTGCTGAGCCCCGTCACGATCACCGTCCGCCCGGTCAGATTGCTGGCCCCGACCTGGCCTGCGATCAGTTCGCTCGAGGAAAGGCGTGGGATCGTTGCCGGATCGATCCTGAAATCGGGATAGTAATCGCCCTCGATCCCGCTCCGGACCCCGGCCAGCGCGGTTGAGACGGTGCTGTAGTCACGGTCCTCGATGTTGACCTTGTAGGGGGCGGACACCGCATAGAGCACAAAGTTCCCGCGCCAGGCCGAAACCAGCACTTCGGCACTGCCGGTGATCTGCCGCGGCGGCAGGACGAAGGCATCCTTGCCAAAATTGTCCACTTTGTCCGAGCGGCTGATGAACGCGATGTCGGAGCCAAAGCTGCGCACAGCGCGTGTCAGCGCGGCATCACCGGCGTCGCTTTCTCCCACGGGCAGCGGCGCATCAATCAGCACACGGCGGGGCATGCGGCGGCGCAGGCGTTCGAGGAGGTCGGCAAAGCTGCCGGAGGTCAGGCTGTGCTGATCATCGATCGTTAGCAGCACTGTCGATGGGGGAGCGCTGCGGTGGATGTTCTTGAAGACGACGTTCCAGTAGGTGTGCGCCAACGGCTCGCCAGCGGCCATCATTGCCAGAAGCAATGTGGCCAGCAGGGACATGCCGAAAGAGGTACGCAGGAACTGCCGCATGGATCGCCCAAAACGGTTGGTGACATCCGTCCCTAGTCCGAAATGGTTGATATTGGCTTAAGGTTTCATCATCAGATTCAGTCGTGAATGTTATCAAGATACTGAATTTAAAGTACTATGTTCAGACTTCGATCCAGCATGAGCAATTGCCAGATCAGACGGCTGTGATCGCTCGTTCCGGCGATATGGGCCTCCGCCAGCGCGGCGAGGCGGGCCGTATCGAACCAGCCTGTGCGAGCCAGCGTGCCCCCAGAGACCACCTGCCGCGCCTCCGCGGCGAGCGGCCCGCGCAGCCAGGCCGCGATCGGCGTGACGAAGCCCATCTTCGGGCGGAACAGGATATCCTCGGGCAAATAGCGCCGCATCGCCTCCTTCATCAGCCACTTGCCAGTCCGCCCCCGCACACGCAGGCCCTCCGGAAGACGCGCGCCAAACTCGATCAGGCGGTGATCGAGTAGCGGCTCGCGCGCCTCGAGGCCGACCGCCATGCTGGTGCGGTCGACCTTGGTCAGGATATCGCCGGGCAGGTAGAACTTGAGATCGGCGTACTGCGCGCGGTCGAGCCCGCTGCGAGCAGGTGCCCGGCGCATAAGCTCCACGAAGGGCTGCTCGGCGCGGTAATCGCCGCGCAGGCGCCGGAACTCATCCGAATAGAGGCTCGCACGCAGTTCCGGCCCGGCCACCGCCAGCGCCCGCGCATAGCCCTCCTCGCCGCTGCCTGCGAGGCTGAGCAGTGTGGTCTTGGCGCGCATGGGGCGCGGCGCCCAGTCGAGCTTGGGATAAAGCGCACCCAGCCCGCCCAGAAGCGGCCGACGCAGCGCGGCAGGCAGGAAGGCCCGCGCTTGCTCTTCGCGATGCTGGAAGGTCTGGCGGCGGTAACCGGCAAAGGCCTCATCCGCACCGTCCCCAGATAGCGCCACGGTCACATGCTCGCGTGCCAGTTGCGAGACGCGCCAGGTCGGCAAGGCTGAGGCATCGGCGAAAGGTTCGTCGAACATCGCCGCCAGCGTGCCCACGTGCGCAAAGTCATCCGCGCCCACGGTCCGCTGATAGTGCTCGGTGCCGTATTGGCCGGCTACCCGCAGGGCATATTCGCTCTCGTCGAGCGCCTTTACATCGAAGCCGATCGTGCAGGTCTTGACCGGCTCGCGGCTCGCCTCGGCCATCAGCGCCACGACGCTCGAGCTGTCCACCCCGCCCGAGAGGAACGCGCCCAGCGGCACATCGGCGACCATGCGCGAGGTCACTGCCTCGCGAAGGTGATGGAGCAGATGCGCGCCGAGATCGGCCTCGCTGCCGCGCTCACGCCCTTCGAACGAGACGTCCCACCACTGCATCGGCGGCGGCGGCGGGGCATCGTGGCGCAGCAGGCGGTAGTGCCCGGCCGGCAGCTTCTCCACGCCCTTCAGGATCGCGCGCGTATCGGGCACAAAACCCCAGGTGAGGTAGTCTTCCACCGCCAGCGGATCGATCTCGCTCCGCAGCGAGCGATGCGCGAGGAGTTGCTTGAGTTCCGAGCCAAAGATCACGCTGCCATCGGCGAGCGTCGCCATATGCAGCGGCTTCACGCCCAAGCGGTCGCGCGCAAGCAGGAGTGTGCGCTGCCTCAGATCGTAAAGCGCGAAAGCAAACATGCCGTGGAGGCGCGGCAGGCAGTTGACGCCCCACTTCTGCCACGCGGCGAGGATCACCTCGCTGTCGCCATCGGTGCGGAGGGTCGCGCCCTCCGCCTGCAGTTCGCGGCGCAGTTCGCGGAAATTGTAGATCTCGCCGTTGAACACGAGCATCGCGGTGCCATCGGCCGAGGCCATCGGCTGCGGCGATCCGGCAAGGTCGATGATGGCGAGCCGCAAGTGCCCGAGGCCGAGGCCCGGCGCGGTCCACACGCCCTGCCCGTCTGGCCCGCGATGCGCCGCGGCCGCGCACATCCGCGCGACGCGGTCCGGATCGACGGGCTTCAGGCCCTCGGTGTGGAAGATCCCGGCAATGCCGCACATGGCTCAGCTCTTACCGGACGCGCGCCATGCGGTCCATCCACGGCGCGATGGGGCCGGTGGCGGCAAGGAAGCTGCGGATGGCATCTTCGGGCGGCGCCGTGCCATCGCTCGCCTCGGCTGAAAGGATCAGCGTCATCGTCGCGCGGGGGCGCAGCAGAAGGCGGTCTTCCATGTTGGCGAGCTTGAGGCGGGTGTTGCTCCCTGTCAGCAAGTCGCCGGTGCGCAGCCAGGTCACGGCAAGCCGGTGGACCGGCCCGGGCGCCTGAATCACATCGCTCTTGGCATCATCGAACGCCGTGCCGGGCTCTTCCCATGCCCAGTGGCTGGCGAGCGGCAGCGCGCCTTGCCCAAAACCGCCAGCCTCCTTGCCATCGCCTTGCGCGGCGTAGAGCGCGAAGGAGAGATCGACGACGTGGCCCTTGCTATCGGCGTAGCGCGCCACCAGCCGGTGATCGGCGCCGGTGTGCAGCGGGTGCCATTCGAACCTCGGGGCGCTGTCTTCGAGATGCCAGCCGGCTACCTCAGGCAACGTGATGAGATCGGGCATCGGGGCGGCGATCAGGTTCGCGGCCGCGCTCCACGCGAGGCCCGCCAGGGCGAGCGCCGCAATGCCGCCCAGCGCCGCCGATACCGGCAGCGCCAGGCGCTCCAGCCGCGCGAGCAGCGAGGAGGCGGCAATGGCCGCGCCATCGACCAGCGGCGCATCGACCTTGCGATCGAAAAAGCGCCAGCCCGCGGCCATGACCAGCGCCATGACCACCGCGAAGAACACCCAGCCGTAGAAAATATGGTCAAAACTCGCGGCAAATTCGATCCCGCGCCAGCTTGCGATGTAGATCGTCCCCCACGCGCGCACGCCATTGGCCAATACCGGCACCACCAGCGACAGCGCCATGAAGCCCGCGCGGCGCCACCAGCTCGCGAAGCACACATTGGAAACAAGCGCGCCATAAGCGAGCATTGCGATCAGGAACTTCACCCCCGAACACGCCTCTGCCACTTCGAAATAGCCGAAGCGCGTGGTGATGAAGACACCGTCGATGGTCGCCGGTAGCTGGCTCAGCGCCAGCAGCTGCATGGTCAGCTTCGCGGTGATCGTCTGCAGAAACGGGATGAGCTCATCACCGAAGGGCACCAGCGTCAGCATATAGCCCAGCGGAAACAACTGCGCGGCGGCGACGCGCGGGCCCAGCAGCGCCAGTGCCGAACCCTGCAGCATCACGACGACGGCCAGCTGCCGCGCCAGATTGAGCCCGGAAAAGTCGCCCAGCACCCAGAGAAACACCGCGCCCGCCATTACGACAAGCCCCGGCCACCACGCGCGCGGCATGATGGCGGCGGTCTCTGCGCCGCGCTGCAGCGCCAGCCAGCCAAGGATCGGCGGAATGAGCAGGATATGGTTGTAGGTCGAGCTGTTCCACCACTGCCAGGCCATGTCGCGCCAGTCGCCGAGGAACAGGGCGATCAGCCCAAGCCAGACGGCAATCAGCCGGATGAGCGGCGCGCGCCAGTAGTCGGGCACGCGGGCCAGCAAGCCCTGCGCCCGCGCCGGAAGCGTGTTTTCAGGCAGCATCGACGGTGGGCCCGGTCGGACCAGCGATCAGCGTGCGCAAGGGCGCCAGCACGCGGTCCCAGCCGCACTCGTCCACCACAAAACGCCGCGCCGATGCGGCCATGGCCGCCGCCGCAGAGCGGTCTTCCAGGAGCGCCAGTGCCCGCTCGGCCAGCGCCAGTGGCGCCTCGACCAGTGCGAAGTGTTCGCCATCGGTGCCAGCAATCCCCGTCGCCGCAGCGGGCGTCAGCAGCACTGGGCGCGCCATGGCCATGGCTTCAAGCACCTTGTTCTGCACCCCTCGCGCGATCAGGAGCGGCGCCGTCACGAGGTCGGCCCCCGCCAGCCAGGGCCGCACATCGGGGACCGCGCCGGTGACCAGCGTGCCGTTGATCCCCTCCAATGCCCGAACCGCCGCCGTCGGCGCGCGGCCGACGATGGCAAAGCGCGCCTCAGGATGCACCGCGCGGATGCGGGGCATCACTTCGTGCGCAAAAAGCTCCACAGCGGTAATGTTGGGCGGATAGTCCATCTGGCCGGTAAACACGATCCAGGGTCCTTCGCCTTGCAGTTCAGGCGCCGGGCTCACTGCCGCCGGATCGAACAATTCGGTATCGATGCCATTGCCCAGTGCGCGCACATCGGGCCGCGCGCTGCCGGAAAGCCGGCTTTCGAACAGCGCGCGCTCCTCGCGGCTCACGAAAAGGCTGGTCGTCGCGCGGCGGGCCGCCGCTTCCTCGAACCGGCGCAGCAGCCGCGCCTCGCGTGCATAGAGCAGACGGCGCGGCAGCGCGCCGGTCTGGGCATAGGCCTCAAACTTTGCCGAATCGACGTCGACGAAATCCATCACCACCCGGCCCCGGAATTCGGGCGGCACATATTGCGCCATCTGCCCGGAGAACACGAAGATCGCCGAGATCGGGCGAGTTTCGAGCACCTGATGCACCCAGCGCTGCAGCTTTGCCGAGGCAAAGGCGGCGAGGCTCACCGGCAGCCCTTGCCCCAGCGCGGCAAGCGCAGCCAGCGGCAGCGGGGCGCTGCGGCGGACGATGCAGTGGCTGGCCGCGAGCGCTGCCACTTCGCTTTCCTGCGCAAGATCCGCCGCGTCATCCGCCAGCGCGCCAACATGCACCGGTGCCATGTCCGCGATCCGGCGGAGCAAGTGGTTGGAGCGGATCTTGTCCCCCCGGTCGGGCGGAAAGGGTACGCGGTGCGCCAGGAACAGCACCTCGCTCACGCAAGCCCTCCCGCGATCAGCGGACCGACCCGGTTGGCGATGAAGAGCGGCAGCTTCTGCCACAGCGCGATCTTCGCCTTGTAGCGCTGGGAGAGCGGATTGACATCGCGCGGCGGCGCCCCGTCGGCGCTCCACACCGCGTAGCTCAGCGGCTCCGGCGCGAAGCCCCAGTTGCGCTTGAAGTGATAGGCGCCGGTATCGGTTTTGGAGCGTCCGAAATCGAAGCGGTCGCATCCGCGCCCACGCGCATGGCACATAAGAGCATAATACATCACGTCATTGGCCCGAAGCGCGCGCGCCGCATGCACGCCGCCGCCCCAGTAGGGCATGACCGCGCCGCGATGATAAAGGCTCAGCACCGAGGCAACCGCGCGGCCCTCATGCAGCACGGTCAGGATATCGGCATCCTCGCCGAACGCATCGAGCACCGCCTCGAACAATGCGCGCGGAAACACCGGCGTGCCGAGATTGCGCACCGATTCGGCATAGACGCCGAAGTGCCAGTCGCGGTCCTGCCCTTCACAACCGACGCGCACATCCATATGGTTGGCCAGCCCTTTGCGCACTTCGGCACGCTGTTTGCGCGGGATCCAGGTAAGCTGCGCCTCGTCATCGGCGGCGAGCGGCGCGACGAAGCCGGCATGGCTGTCGCGCTTGATGTGCCAGGCGGCATCGTCCGGCATCGCCCCCCCGCGCACTTCGAGCGTAGGGCAGGTCAGCCGCCGCGCGAGCTCGGTGGCCGCAGCAAAAAGCACAGGCGCGGCATCCGGATCGCCCAAAAGGCCCCCGCCTACCGCAAAGCCGGTCGAAACCAGCGCACGGCCAAACAGCGGCGAATGCACGGCATGGAGCGGCAAAAGCGCGGCAATCGCCCTCTCGCGCTCGGCAAGCAGGACATGCGCCCGATGCCCCGCCGCGCGCGTGACCGCCTCCAGCCACTCGGGCCGGTGGAATGGCGTCGCGCCCTCAGCCTCTGCCACAAAGCGCACAATCGCGCCGCGGTCGCCAGGATCGGCCAGACGCACCCGGGTCAGCGAAGGGCGAAACGGCGCGTTCATGCCGCCACCTGCTCCGCATCGAGCCGCGCGGCCTCGGCGGCGACCACCGCGTCCATCCGGCCCCACCGGAACGCGCCCAGCAGCCGCCGGAGCTTGGGCGCCATGACCGCAAGATTGGTGTAGTGCCGAAAGCGCGAGAGCAGCGGCGCATCGTAGCGGCGCGGCTGATCGGGATCGACTTCCCACGGGTGGAAGTAGAACGCCGCCGGGCGGCCATCGCGCCGGTTCACCCGGTCCACTGCCCAGTGAGAGACGGCATAGGGCAGCAGCCGGAAGAACCCGCCCCCGCCCGCCGCCATCCGACGTCCAGCCAGTTCCACCGTCGTCACCGGCACTTCGACCAACGACGAACCCGCCACCGGGCGGAACGCAAAGCGCGGCGCCTCGCGCCAGCCATAGTGATCGTGGACAATCGGCGCGACGCTGGAAGAATAGGCATAGCCGTGCCGCGCGAGCACTTCGTGCGCCCAGGGTGCGCGCGCATCGATCGAAAAGCTCGGCGCACGGTAGCCCGTCACCGCGCTGCTGCTGGTATCTTCGAGCACGCTGCGCGCCCGCGCGATATCCTCGGCGAAGGCCGCTTCACCCAAAGTGAACACGCGCTTGTGATCCCAGCCGTGGCTGGCGATTTCATGGCCCCCGGCGGCAATCCGGCGCATCATCACAGGATGTCGCTCGGCCACCCAGCCCAGCGTGAAGAAGGTCGCCTTGACCCCGGCCTCGTCAAACAGCGCCAGCACACGGTCGCAGTTCGCCTCGACCCGGCGGTCGAGCCCGTCCCACTCGCCGCGCGCGATCACATGCTCGAACGCGCCGACCTGGAACCAGTCCTCGACGTCGACCGACATGCCGTTGAGCACGGCACCGGCAGGAAGGGTGTATCCAAGATCGGGGCCGGACATGGCGTCATAGCTCCTTCAGGCGGCGCGGCGCGGGGTTTCGCTTTCGAACCACTCGATCAGCATTGTCAGCACGTGGCGGATCGCCTGCTCTTGCTCGGCGCCGCGCGCCTCGAGCGCGACGATGCGCTGCTGCAGCACGCCAAGCGTGGCTTCGAGCACTTCAAGCCGCGCCTCGGTCGCCGGAACTGCCGTAGGCGGCGCAGGCATATCGGCCAGTTCGAGCACGGCCTTCTGCAATTCGACGATCTGCTCGGCATGGCCCGAAACCGCCTTCTGCAATCCGGCGAGGCCAGCAACGGCGGCCGCAGGCAGTTCAACCTGCGGCACAGCCGGCGCGTCAGGGGCAATCAGCGGCGCGGGCGCAGGGGCGGGTGCCGCAGGATCGGCCAAGGTGCCATCGCGCTCCAGATCGGCGATCACTTCAGCCAGCATGGCAGCATCGATGCGCGATTTCTGGTCGACCGCACCCATCAGCAGGAGACGGCCGACAACCTGGTTGATCCGGCGCGGCAGGCAGCCGGTCGCTGCAGCGAGGTCGGTAAAGACCCGCGCGTCGAACGAGGGGTTGCCGTTCCAGCCAACGCAGGCCAGCCGGTGCAGCACATAAGGGCCGACTTCCTCGGCCTCCATCGCTTCGAGGTGGTGTGTCGCGATCACGCGCTGGCGCAGTTGCTCCAGCCGGGGCGAGTTCTGCAGGAGATCGCGGAATTCGGGCTGGCCCAGCAGCAGGATCTGCAGCAGTGGATGCGCGCCGAGCTGGAAGTTGGAGAGCATGCGCAGCTCTTCCAGCGCCTCGATCGACAGGTTCTGCGTCTCGTCCACGACCAGCAGGCAACGGCGCCCGGCCCGCGCTTCCTCGTGGAGGAATGCCTCGATCACTGCGAGCGCGCTCGCCTTGTCATGCCCCGCTACGGCAAGGCCGAACACGCGCGCGGCGAGGTGTACCATCTCGCCGCCATCGAGCCGGCTGGTCACGATCTGCGCCGCAGTGAGCCGCTGGCGGTCGATCGTGGCCAGCAGATGCGCCGCGAGCGTGGACTTGCCCGCCCCCACCGCGCCGGTGATGACAATGAAGCCTTCGCCCTGCGCAAGACCATAACCGAGGTAGGACAACGCCTTGCGGTGCGTTCCGCTCTCGAAATAGAACTCCGGGTCAGGGGTAAGCTGGAAAGGCCGTCCGGTCAGCTGGTAGAACCTGTCATACATCGTGGGGGACGCCCTTCTCTCAGAAATTGTAGCGCAGGCCGACCTGGCCTGTCGCGATGACCTCGTCGGGAAGCGCATTGCGGTTGAGCGCATCGAGCCCGACCGCAGCATTGCCGACAAGGCGCCGGGTAAACTGGTGCGAAAGACCAGCGTTGAAACCGATGGCATTGACATCGGCGAGATCGGAGAAGCCGGACTTGTACCAGCTGTCGTAGACCCCGACGGTAAAGGCGGTAAGCCGGTCGATCGGCCCCGAAATCTGGCCGTTCACGTAATAGGTCTCGTCAGTGCGGCCATCGGCGGCGGCGAGAACCGTGCCCTGAGCCCCGATGAACTTGCGCCGCAGATAGCCTGCACCAAGACCCATGCGCAGCCTTCCGGCCCTATGGCTGTAGGAGGCCGAAACGCCGCGCGTGCGGAACGCCGCCGAGGCGATCGAGCCGAGGGCACCGTTGACGCAGCCCCCCCCCTGCGCGCCCGACGCGCAGCCCGAGATATCGCCGCTGAACGGATTGCGATCGGTGGTAAAATCGGTCGGCAGGCCGCGCACGGCATTGCCGATGCTTGAGCCGAACCCGCTCACCGCATCGAACACGTCGACCTGCACGGCATTGCGTGCATTCGGCGTGTAGGAAAGCGAGCCGTAGTAGGTCATGCTGTCATAGCGGCGGCCAACGAAGGCGCTCAGCGAGGTGCGTCGGCTCGGGCGCCACATCACGCCGACATCCCAGGTCAGTCCGGTCACGTCATAGGCAATCTGGCGCGGCTTCGATTTGTCGGTCACGTACCGGCCGTCGCTGCCGACAATCGGCACGCCGCCCGGCCCGCGCACGGCATCGCGCGAGGAGACCTTGACGTCCTGCCAGCCCACGTCGCCGATCAGCGAGAGTTCCGAATTGATCGGCAACGTCGCCTGCACTCCCGCGCGCACTTCGCGCACGCGCTGGTCGAGGTTGGCGATATCTTCCTGATTGTACCCGGCGCTCGCGGTAAGCCCGATCGGCAGCACGGTGTGCGGGGCGACACCAGCGGAAACCTGCGCGGACTGCGCCACCGAGTGATTGAAGATATCGCCTTGCGGCTGCGGCTGGCCCGCCGGCAGGCCCGTTACCGCCAGGCGCGGCGTGTTCACCTTGGTATAGCCGACGAGATAGGAGCCCTTAACCGCAACCTCGCCCACATGAGTCGAAAGCGCGGGGCCCGCATAGACCGAATAGACCTGCGCCACTTGGTCGCCCGTCTGCACCGATCCGAGGCGCGAGGCGCCGCTCGCATCGAACCGCGTGCGCGTGGCCAGGCCGCCCGCCTCGATCGTCAGCTGGCGCGGGATCAGATCGTGGCGCACCCGCGCGAGCCCGGAAATTGTGTCGTTGCTGACGGTGTTACCGCTTTCAGCAAAGCGCCGCTCATAGCGCACCGAGACCGCGCCTTCGGTCCGCCGCCCGGCCAGCGACATGTCCACACCCACCGCGACGCTGGAATAGGTCAGCACGTCGTGGACGGGCTCGAGCCGGGCGAGCACGCTCTGGCTGAGCTCGATGTAAGGCTGGACCTTCATCCGCCCGGTGCCCCCGGCACTGCCCATGCTGCGCCCGCCGCGGCGCGAACCGCGATCACGCCCTGTATCGCTGGCGCCAGCGCCGGAAGGCGCGGCGTCGCCGCCCGTGATCGCCTCGCTGTCGCCGGGATCGCCATAGGGCAGCGACTGCGCCTGCGCCGTGCCGGCCACCATCGCCAGCGCAAGCGCGCCAGCCGCAAGCACATGGATCGAAATGCGCGCCATGGTTATTCCTTGTACCCGTAGTAGGAGCCGAAGCGGCGCCCGGTGGGTGAGAAGCGGGTGCAATTGAGCAGGAGCTTGATGTCCTCGCAGCCCGCCAGGATGCTCACCGCATCACGAAGCGCGGCCTCGCCGGTCTGGTCGGCACGCACCACCATCAGCGCCTGGCCGACATGGTGCGCGAGTTCGGAAGCAGGGGACGCCGCCAGGACGGGCGGGCTGTCGAAGATCACGATGCGATTGGGCGACTGCGAGGTCAGCCGGTCCAGAACCTCGACGGTATAAGCAGAGGCAAGGAGTTCGGTGTCGTGCCCCGTCGAATTGCCAGCGGGCAGCACGAAGAGCCCGGCGATATCCGTGCCGATGATGCAGTCCTCGACCGCAACCTCGGGATCGGCCAGCGCATCCATCAACCCGCGCCCGCCCGGCAGACCCAGCGCGGAAAGTACGCTGGGCTTGGCGAAATCAGCATCGACGAGGAGGACTTCAGTGTCCTTCTCTGCCGCCATCGAGAGCGCAAGATTGACCGCACAGAAGGTCTTGCCCTCACCCGGATGCGCCGAGCAGACCAGAATGCGTTCGCCGTGCGGCGCACCCCGGCCCGCGCGCGATTCCGCCGCCGTCATCAGGAGCTGGCGCTTCACGATGCGGAATTCCTCGAGCAGGCCCGTGACTGGCCCCTCGGGTTCGATCAGGCACTGCTCGCGCAGATGCTTGCGGTCGACCGGGTGAAATGAGCCGCGAAACGCCTGCCGCGCCGGGATGCCGTCGAAAGGCGCCGGCGCCCGATCCGGGCGCGCTGGCGCCGCCACACGCTGCACTGGCTGGGCGGGCTCCGCCGCTTCGGACGTGACCGGAGCCTGCTCGCGCGGCTCTGGCAGCTTGGGCGCCGCCGGCGCCTGGAAACCGCGCAAGTCAAAGCTACCCGCCGCCCGCTCGATCAACGAGCGTGCTTGGGAGGTGTCCTTGGGAAGCGGAATCTTGCTCTGTTCGGTCATGATCTTCTCGAGCTCCCTCAGGCGACCATGCCGCGTTTCATGAATTCGACCGCCAGCAGCACGACAAGCACAAGCGCGAGACTGGCGACCCCGCCGGCGAACCACTTGAGCTGCTTCCAGTATTGCGCCCGCGCGCGGCGAGTCAGCGTCAGCGTCACCGAGCCGACCACCTGCATGCCGGTGGCGCGCTCGAGCTGTCCCGTCGTCGCGTAAGTCGAGCGCAGCTGGCCCACCGCAAAGGCGCTGCCGCAGCCCGCCGCCACACCCACGATGAGCACGAGGAACAGCAGCATCGGCCGGTCGGGCGCGGACGGGGCGCGCGGCGTCGTCGGCGGATCGATCACTTCGAACTTCACCGCATTACGCTCGGTCTCGACCTGCCCGCGCAGCCGCAGCTGCTCGCGATCGCGCAGCAGCTTGTCGTACTGCTCCTTGAGCACGTCATAGTCGCGGTTGATCCGCGCCGCCTCGGCGGCAAGGCCGGGTTCGCTGTACTGGCGGCCAGTCAGCTGCGCGAGTTCCTGAGTCAGCGATCCGCGGCGCGATTGCAGCGCGACAAGGCTCGCTTCGCGGTCTGCCTTGATCGATTGCAGCGAGGAATAAGCCGGATTCGGCATGCCGCCGGGCCCGGTCTCGCCCGCCGCCGCGCGGCTGAGGCTGGCGATCTGCGCCTTCAAGGCGATCACATCGGGATGGCTGTCAGTGAGCCCGCGTGCCCTCAGCGAGCCGAGGTCCGCCTGTGCCTGCGCCAGCGAGCCTTTCGCACCACCGCTCACGCCGGGCATCATGATCGTCGGCGGTGTGCCGGAAAGCTGTCCGCGGATCGAGGCGAGCGCGCTCTGCGCGGCGAGAAGATCGGATTCGACCCCGCGCAGTTCGGCGCGCGCGCTCTCGATCTTGCTCGAAAGGGAGCCGTTGCCCGGCATCATTTCGGCGTTCTTCGCTTCGAAGGCCTGGCGCTTTTGCTCCGCAGCTTCGAGGTCCTTCTGCCGGTCGGCCAGCTGCTGGTCCATGAAGGCCAGCGTATCGCTCATCTCACCGCGGCCGCCGGCCAGATTCTCCTCACGGAAGATGTCGATCATCTTCTGCACGATATCCTGCGCCAGCTTGGCGTTTTGGACATCGGAAAAGGCCTTGCTGCCCGAATAGGCGGTGATCTCGAACAGGTTGTCTTGCTGGCTCAGCACCTTGATGTTCTTGCCGAGGGCGGCAATCGCGGCTTCCATCTGCTTGTCGGAAGTCACCTTGTCGCCCAGCCGCGTGGCGCGGACGACCTTGGAGAGGTTGACCGAACTGGTGAGCGTCTGGCGCACGCGCTCGATATCGCGCTTGCGGTCCCCGCCGATGCCGATCTGGTCCGACAGCACATCGTCGATCTGGACGAAGATGCGCGCCTTCGATTCGTAGGTATTGGGCACTGTGGCCACGACCAGCCAGCCGAGCAGGCAGACCAGCCAGGCCGCGCCTAACGCCAGCCAGCGCCGGTGCCAGATGCCGTAGAGCGCGATGCGCACTTCTTCATAGATGCTCGTCATGCGGCCAGCATCCTCAGAACGTGCTTTCGGGGATGATGATCACATCACCCGGCATGAGCATAACGTTGGCGCGCGTATCACCCTTGCGCAGCAAATCGCCGATCCGCACGCCGTATTCCTTCTGCGTGCCCGTCTGCTTGTCGAAGCGCACCAGCCGCGCCTTGTTGCCGGCCGCATATTCGGAAAGGCCGCCCACCGCGATCATCGCGTCGAGCAACGTCATGTTGGCGCGGTAGGGGATCGAAGCCGGCTTGCCAGTCGCGCCCACGATGCGCACCTGCTGGCTGAACGTGCCCGAGAACTTGTTGACGATGACCGAGACAATCGGCTCCTGGATGTATTGCGAAAGCTGGAGCTTGATGTCTTCGGCGAGCATCGAGGGGGTCTTGCCCACCGCCGGCATGTCTGTGATCAGCGGCGTTGTGATGCGGCCGTCGGGGCGCACCTGCACCGATGCGCCCAGCTCGGGATTGCGCCAGACGAAAATGGTCAGGTCATCGAGCGGCCCGATCACGTACTCCTCGCCCGGGCCTTCCTGAAGCGCCACGAACGAGGCCGGCGGCAATTGCGCGCTGCCGCCGCCACCAGCACAACCGCCAAGCATCAGGCTCAGCATGGCCGTGCTGGCCAGCAACCGGATGATACGCGTATTCTTGGGCATTGACCGTCCTTTGCGCGCGCTTGGCTGACTGTCCCGTTCGTCCCGCAGCGGGACCTGGGGCAGCTCCCATGACTTCCGAGCTATCGCCAAAAAGGGTGAAGATACCGTTAGTCCTGATGCGCATGGCGGCATCCGCACAAGCGCATTTCCGCCAAAGTCCCGTAACGGGACGGCGCACCATCTATAGGTTAATACCTAAAAATCAGGATCTTGCGTTAACCAGCCGTTCAGCCGCAGGGCCGTGCCCAAGGAAGTGCATCGGGCTCGCGCTCGCGCCGTAGGCACCGGCGCAAAAGATCGCGACGAGATCGCCTTCCCTGGCGCGCGGGAAGCCACCCTTGTCGGCCAGCCGGTCGAGCGGGGTACACAGGCAGCCGACGATGCTCGCTTCTTCCTCGACCGGCGCGCCGAACCGGCTCGCAATCGCGCTTGGATAGTTGCGACGCACCACCGCACCGAAGTTCCCACTCGCCGCCAGCTGATGATGCAACCCGCCATCGGTGACGAGGAAAACCTCGCCATGGCTTTCCTTGCGGTCGATGATTCGGGTCAGATAAACCCCTGCTTCGCCAACGAGATAGCGCCCCAGCTCGATGCAGAACGCGGTCTCTGCCAGCACCTCGGGCAACGCCTCGAACTGCGTGCCGAGCGCGGCCCCGACCACATCGAGGTCCAGCGGCGTATCACCCGGGAAATAGGGAATGCCAAACCCACCTCCGAGGTTGCAGGCAGGCAGCGGCGCCCCGCTGTCCTCCGCCAGACGCGCCGCTAGGGCAAGCGTCGCCACCTGCATCTCGGCAATCGCAGCGGCATCAAGCGTCTGGCTTCCGGCGTAGATGTGGAGGCCCCGCCATTGCGCGCCCGAAGCAATGATCCGCCGCGCCAGTTCAGGCACCAATGCCGCGTCGACACCAAAGGGCTTGGCGCCGCCGCTCATTTTCATCCCCGATCCCTTGAGATCGAAATCGGGATTGACCCGTATTGCCAGCCGCGGCGTGCGTCCCAGCTTTTCACCAATCGCCAATGCCCGCTCCGCCTCGCGCGCAGATTCGAGGTTCAGCGTCACTCCGCGCGCAATCGCTGCTTCAAGGTCCGCATCGCGCTTGCCGGGCCCGGCAAAGCTGATCCGCGCGGGCTCGACCCCGGTCGCCTCGGCCATAAGCAACTCCCCGCCCGAGGCAATGTCGAACCCGTCGACCAGCCCCGCCATAAGCCGCAGCACCGGCGCGTAGGGATTGGCCTTCATCGCATAATGCAGGCCCAGCCGCTCGGGCAGCGAAGCACGCAATTGCGCCACGCGGGAAGTGATCAGCGCGGCGTCATAGACAAACAGCGGCGAGCCCATCTCGGCCACCAATTCGGACGCCGTGCGCCCGCCAATGGCAAGCTCGCCATCGATCGCGGCGAATCCGGGCGGAATGGGGCCGAGCGGCTTCATGGCTCAGCGCTGTTGCACAGCTGCCGATAATTCCTGGTAAAGACCGGTCCGGTCGAGCTTGCCATTGGGACTGAGCGGCATCTCCTCGCGCCAGTGGATCACGCGCGGCACCATGAAACCGGGCAGCTCGCGCGCCAGCGTAGCGGGCAATGCCACTTCGGCCGCGGCAGCATCGCCCCTGGCCCGCGCGACAAGGTGGATCGCCTGCCCCAGCGCCGGATCGGGAATCCCGAGCGCGACCGCCTCAGCCACCAGGCCCGTTGCGATCGCCGCGTCCTCCACCTCCTGCGGGCTTACCCGGTTGCCACTGGTCTTGATCATCGCATCGCGCCGGCCGGCAAAATGCAGCAGCCCGTCCGCATTGCGCCGCACCCGGTCGCCCGACCATACAGCCATGCCGCCCATGCGCGAGAACGCGGGCGCTGGCTTGAACCGCTCCGCCGTTCGCTCCGCATCGCGCCAATAGCCCTGTGCAACCAGCGGTCCGGCATGGACCAGTTCGCCCTCTTCGTCCGGCCCGGCTTCGCGTCCGTCGTTCCCCACCACCATCACTTCGGCAAACGGGATCGCCCCGCCGATCGAAGTCGGATGCGCATCGACCAGCGCCGGATCGAGATAAGTCGAGCGGAACGCCTCGGTCAGCCCGTACATCGCAAAGAGCCTCGCTTCAGAAAACCGCGTCCGCAGCGCGCGCACCAGCGGCTCGGTCAGCGCGCCTCCGCTATTGGTCAGCCGCCTGAGCTTCGCCGCCACCGCCTCGGGCCAATCGAGCTCCGTCAGGTGCAGCCACAAAGGCGGCACAGCGGCAATCGTGGTCACGTCGTGCCGCTCAACCGCCCTGATCACATCGCGCGGCATCAGGTAGTCGAGCGGCACCACCGCGCCGCCCGCAAACCAGGTCGAAAGCAGCTGGTTCTGCCCATAATCAAACGCCAGCGGGAGCACCGCCAGCACGCGGTCATTCGCGCCCATGCCCAGATAGTGCGCCACGCTCACCGCCCCGAGCCACAGATTGGCATGGCTCAGCATCACGCCTTTGGGCCGCCCGGTCGAACCGCTGGTGTAAAGGATCGCCGCCAGATCATCCGGCGCGGCCTCCGAAGGGCCCAGCGGCTGCATCACCTCAGCCGCAGCCCAGACTGCGCCTTCTTCCAGCGCCGCCGCCTCGGCGAAATCGCCCGCCTCCAGTGTTGCCAGCCGTCCCGCATTTGCAATCAGCAGCT
Source organism: uncultured Sphingomonadales bacterium (assembly GCA_903834285.1). Lineage (GTDB taxonomy): Bacteria > Pseudomonadota > Alphaproteobacteria > Sphingomonadales > Sphingomonadaceae > Novosphingobium. The sequence goes on from CAILIO010000194.1 coordinate 20,873, forward strand.
GCGCCCCGCTGTCGGCTAGGATATGCGCAACTTGCGCGCGCTTGAGCAACGGATTGGCCGGCACATGCACGAGCCCCGCGCGCACTGCCGCCAGCGGCATCAGGCAGGCAAGCTCGCTCTTGGGCAGCCACGTCGCCACCAGCGCGCCCTTCTCAGGCACTTCCGCCGAGAGCCACGCCGCGAGTTGTCCTAAACGCCGATTTAACGCCTCGTAGCTAAGCGTGTGGGTCCTGAAGACGAGCGCCGCCGCCTCAGGCCTTCCCCGCAGCGCGAGGTGGTCAAGCGGATGGACGGTCGGATCGGGCGCTGCGGGCAAGCGGCTCTCTCGGGTGCGAAGGCAGGAATGAAGACGTGGGTGTGACGGTTTATCACGCTGATTTACGGGAAGCGCAAGCGGACCCGGCGCTCGCCGCGCTGCTCGGCCGCTCGCCCGTCAGCACACCGTTCGACCGGCTGGACTGGCTTATGCTGCTCGCCGAACATTGCCTGCCCGGCACCGTCTGCAAACTCGCCGTCGCGCGTGATGGCGATGCGCTTGCCGTCCTGCCTTTCCGCGAAGGCCCCGGCGGCGCCGCCGCACTCGGCACGTGGTACAGTTTCTTCGTCCGCCCGCTGACAAACGATCACGCGCAGGCTTCCGCCCTTTTTGAAGCGCTCGCCCGCAGTCTCGCTCCTATCGGCGCAGTCCAGCTCGCCCCCTTGCCCGAAACCGAAGCCGCAGAGCTTGCCAAGGCGTTTCGCACCGCTGGCTGGATCGGCGTGGCCGAGCCTTGCGACACCAACCATGTCCTCGTGCTCAAGGGCCGTAGCTTCGCCGAATACTGGGCGGCCCAACCCAGCGCCTTGCGTGAGACCGTTCGCCGCAAGACCGCGCGCGGCAAAGTTGCCCTGCGCATCGAGACGGCCTTCCGCGAAGCCGACTGGGCCGCCTACGAGGCGATCTACGCGAAAAGCTGGAAACCCGAGGAAGGCAATCCGCAGTTCCTGCGCGCCTTCGCTGAGGCCGAAAGCGCCGCTGGCGCGCTGCGCATCGGGATCGCAGAAATCGACAGGCAGCCCGTCGCCGCACAGTTCTGGACTGTCGAGGGCGGCACGGCGTGGATCCACAAGCTCGCGCACGATGAAGCCCACCGCGCCCATTCCCCCGGGACGCTGCTCACCGCCGCGCTCTTCCGCCATGTGATCGACGAGGACCGCGTCCACACTGTCGATTTCGGCACCGGCAACGATGCCTACAAGTGCGACTGGATGGAGGTGCAGCGCCCGCGCTTTGCGCTCCGGTTCTATCGCCCCGCCGCCGTAGGGCACTGGCCCGCACTCGCCCGCCTCGCCGCCCGCCGGATGCTCCGCCGCAGCAGCCCGCCTGCGCTTGTTACCCCGCAAGCCGCTGGCTAAAGCCCGCGCCACTCCTTTCATCACAAGGCCTTACCCGTGATCGACCAGACCGACACCGCCCTGCGCAGCCTGCTCAATGATGTGCTCGGCCTCGGCACGGCGCGGGCTGCCGCGCTCACCGCCGACAGCGGCCTGTTCGGCGCGCTTCCCGAACTCGATTCGATGGCCGTCGCTGGGCTCCTCACCGAAATCGAAGACCGCTTCGACGTGGTGATCGAAGACGATGAAGTCGATGGCGAAATGCTCGGCACTTACGGCAAGCTCCTTGCCTTCATCCACGCCAAGCGCGGCGCGGCCTGAGCGCGCGCATGCCGGCAACCTGGCCTTGCCCCGGTCCCTCCGGCCTTGCGGATGAATACGCCGTCCTGTTCGACCGCGCGCGGCCCCTTCGCCTGCTGATCGTGCCACCGCTGTTCGAGGAGATGAACCGCACCAGGCGCATGCTGGTCGAAACCCAGCGCCTGCTCGACGGGTTCGGCGTGGATTCGATGCTCCCCGATCTTCCCGGCTGCAACGAGAGCCCCCAGGCGTTTGCGGCGCAAAGCCTCGGCAGCTGGCGCGATGCCATGGCCGCCGCCGCGCGCCACTTTGCGGCGACGCATGTTCTTGCGGTACGCGGCGGCGCGCTAGTGTTTCCCACCAGCCTCCCCGGCTGGGTGCTCGAACCGCTCAAGGGCGCGGCGATCCTGCGCCAGCTCCTGCGCGCCCGAGTGCTGTTTGCCAAGGAAGCCGGGCGCGAGGAGAACAGCGGCGACCTGCTCGAACATGGCCGCAACCACGGCCTCGAACTCGCGGGCTATCGCCTCTCCGCCGCGCTGGTCGCCGGGCTCGATGCCGCCTTGCATGAGGACGAAGGCCAGCGCGTGATCCGCCTGTCCGACCTCGGCGGCAGCGCGCTGTGGCTGCGGAGCGAACCCGGCGAGGATCCCGTCCAGTCCGCCGCGCTTGCCCGGCTGATCGCCGGTGAGGCGGCCACCTGATGCGCCGTCATCTCACTTTCCCTTGCGGCCCAGACACCCTTGTCGGCACTCTAGACATGGACGAGGCGACCGGCTCCACGGGCGTGCTGCTCGTCTCCGGCGGCCGCGAAGTGCGTGCCGGAAGCTGGGGTGGACAAGCGCAGATCGCCGCGCGCCTTGTCGCCGCTGGCGTCCTCGTCCTACGCTACGACCGGCGCGGCGTCGGCGAAAGCGAAGGCGCCGATCCCGGCTTCCAACATACTCGCGAGGATATCGCCGCCGCCCTCGCCGTGTTCCGCGCCGCCGTGCCCACGCTGCGCCGCGTGGTCGCTTTCGGCAATTGCGACGCCGCCGCTGCACTGATGCTCCACGCCGCCGATATCGGCCTCGACGGCCTTGTTCTCGCCAACCCGTGGACGCTGGAAACGGAGGATGCCGTTGCCGCGCCGCCCACAGCGCTGCGCCAGCGCTATTTCTCCAAGCTCGGCAAACCGCGCGAAGTTCTCCGGCTCCTGACCGGCGGCGTAAACCTTATCAAGCTAGCACGCGGGCTGAGGCAAGCGGTCGCGCCCGCCCCCAAGTCCTCTATGGTCTATCAGATGGCGGCAAGCCTCGCGCGCTTTACCGGCCCGGTCATGATCCTCCTCGCCACCGGCGACCGCACTGCGCAGATGTTCGAAGCCGTCTGGCCCAAGGACGATCCGCGTATCCAGCGCCATGCCAGCAATGGTCACAGCTTCGCCGGGGAAGAGGCGCAGAATTGGCTGCTGGAACGCCTGATCGAAGCGACGCGCTGAGCGCAGATACGCCCATCTCGTCAACCCCACTCGGGCTTCTGCGCGGCGGTGATTTGAGAGCCTACTCCGCTGCCACAGCCTGCGCCGCCGCAAAGGCATGCTCGGCCAGAAACCGCTCGGCATCCAGCGCTGCCATGCAGCCCGTCCCCGCTGCGGTCACGGCCTGGCGATAGGTGTGGTCCATCACGTCGCCGCAGGCAAACACGCCCGGGATCGCGGTCTTGGGCGTGCCTGGCTCGACCACGATATAGCCGCTCGCGTCAAGCTCGAGCTTGCCCTTGAACAGCTCGGTCGCCGGCGCATGGCCGATCGCCACGAAGGCGCCGTCGGTCGCCAGCGATGAGGCCTCGCCTGTCACTGTATCGACCAGTTCCACCGCTTCGAGCACGCCGCCGGCCGCGCCGGTAAAGCGCGTCACCGCCTTGTTCCACAGCACCTTGATGCGCGGATTGCTCATCAGGCGGTCCTGCAGGATCTTTTCCGCACGCAAGGAATCGCGGCGATGTATAAGCGTCACTTCGGGCGAATGGTTGGTAAGGTACAGCGCTTCCTCGACCGCGGTGTTGCCGCCGCCGATCACCACGACTTTCTTGCCGCGATAGAAGAACCCGTCGCACGTCGCGCAGGCCGAAACGCCCTTGCCTCCGAATTCCTGCTCGCCTTCCACACCCAGCCAGCGCGCCTGCGCGCCCGTGGCGATGACCAGCACTTCGCCTTCATAGACATCGCCGCTGTCGCCCTGCGCGCGGAACGGCGGGCCCTCGAGGCTCACTTCGGTAATCGTGTCCCACAGCATGCGCGTGCCGACATGTTCGGCCTGCGCCTGCATTTCCTGCATCAGCCACGGCCCCTGGATAACATCGCGAAAGCCGGGATAGTTCTCGACATCGGTGGTGATCGTCAACTGCCCGCCGGGCTGGAGGCCCTGCACCACGATCGGCTCCATCCCCGCGCGCGCGCCATAAATGGCGGCGGAAAGACCGGCCGGGCCGGAACCGATGATCAGCATGCGGGTCTTGTGGGTCGTTGCCATGCGTGTGAATCTCCGTTGCGGCAGGGAAATAGGATGGCCCTCGTCGGAAAACGAGAGGGCGAGTGTGCTATTCCCCGCTTTTGATGCGCGCGCCGCGCGCCCGGCACCGCCTGTGCCGTTGGTCCTGTTACAAAAGATTGCCGCTTGCTATTGCAAAGCGCTCTCATTAGCGAGAGCCAGTGACCCCTACTGCTCCCGCGCCGCTCCGTGCATTCCTGCTTGCCGCCCCCTTGCTCGCCTGCGCCAGCCCGGCCTGCGCGGCCCCCGGCCTTGGCGACGAAGTCTATGGTGCGACTTACCAGAAAGGCACGTCCGAGTTCGAAGCCCGTTATGGGGCGCTCAATGGCGGCGCAGAGAACGGCGAGGATGCGCTGAAGCTCGAAGCCGCGCACGTGCCGCTCAAGAACCTGCGTGTGGCGGCGCAAGTCCAGATCGAGCGCGAAGCCGGCGGCCAGCGCCACGTCACCGAGGCCTCGGTCGAGGCGGTCTATACCCTAGGCCGCGCCGCCGGGATCGATTTTGCGGTCTATAGCGAATACGCCAAGGGCTTCCGCGGCAATCCCGATGCGCTCGAAGCCAAGCTCATTCTGGAACGCCGTGCCGGGCCGTTCGACGCGAGGCTCAATCTTATTGCCGAACGTCCGCTTGCCCATGGTGAGCGTACCGAACTGTCTTACGCCGCCTCGGCCGACATGCAGGTCGCGGGTGAATTCCGCGCCGGGCTTGCCGCCTTTGGCGATCTCGGTACCTTCCACCGCTTCGCGCCGCGCGCCGAGCACTTCCTCGGCCCCGTCGTCAAAGGCGAAGTGGAAGCCCTTGGTCCGGAGCTGGAAATCGAGGCCGGTTATCTCTTCGCGCTGGCCAAGGCGCGTGACAATAGCCGCGGCCAGTTCCGCCTGATCGTCAGCCTGGAATTTTAGAGCGCGTTCTAAAGCCCGCTGCAGGCCTCGAACACCGACCATCCGGTTGCCGCCGCCAGCCGCTCCAGCGCCAGCGCGCCAAGCTGCGAATTGCCCTTGGGCGTCAGCCCGGGCGACCACACCGCGATGCTTGCTGTCCCCGGCACGACCGCGAGGATGCCTCCGCCGACACCCGATTTGCCCGGCAGGCCGACGCGAAAGGCGAACTCGCCCGAATTGTCGTAGTGCCCGCATAGCATCATCAGCGCTGCGATCCGGCGCGCACGCTGCGGCGTCACGATGCACCGCCCGGTCGCAGGATCGCGCCCGTCATGTGCGAGATAGCGCCCCGCCATCGCAAGCTGCCGGCAGCTCATCGCCAGCGCACACTGGTGGAAATAGACGCCCAGCGCCTGCTCCACGGGGTGCTGCAGGTTGCCGAAGGCACGCATGTAGTTGGCGAGCGCCATGTTGCGATAACCCGTCGCCTGCTCCGCCGCAGCGACCCTGGCGTCGATGGTAATCGTCTCGTCCCCTGCAAGCGAGCGCACGAAGCGCAGCACGCCAGCGATCGCCTCGGCGGGGGTGCCGCTCGCCAGCAGCACGTCCGCCACCACGATCGCGCCGGCATTGATGAACGGGTTGCGCGGGATGCCATGCTCGGTTTCGAGCTGCACGATCGAGTTGAACGCGCTGCCCGAAGGCTCGCGCCCCACGCGGCTCCAGAGCGCATCGCCGACCATGCCGAGGGCCAGGGTGAGCGAAAAGACCTTTGAGACCGACTGGATCGAGAACGGCTCCTCGGCGTTGCCGCCGAGATGGAGCGTGCCGTCCGCCATCACGACCGCGATCCCGAAACGGTCGCGTGAGACGCAGGCCAGCGGCGGAATGTAGTCCGCCACCCGCCCGCGCTCGGTCGCACCGCGCATTTCCGCCGTGATTTCAGCGACGATGGTACCGATGTCAGCCAACGACTTGTCGGCCTTAGTTCAAATGCTGCTTGAACCAGTCGACAATCCGCTCGAGCCGATCGCGCTGGAAGCTGGGCCGCGCGATGCCGTGGTTCTGCTCCGGATAGCCGACCAGCCGCGTCGGCACGCCGGTGATCTTGAGGGCCTCATAGAGCTGCTGCCCGCCGATCAGCGGCACGTTGTCGTCAGCCATGCCGCCCATGAACAGCGTTGGCGTCTTGATCCGGTCGGCATGGAGCAGCGGTTCGGAAAGCCGCGTCCACAGTTCGGGCTCCTTCCACGGCGTACCCAGTTCCTGCGTGTATTGCTGGATGTACTGGTCCACCCCGAACAGCGCGAAGATATTGCCCTCGCCTGCCCCGCTGAACGCTGCCTTGAGCCGGTTGTCGCGCACGATCAGGAAATCGGTGAGGATGCCGCCATAGCTCCACCCGCCTGCGCCCAGCCGCGCCGGATCGGCAAAGCCCTGCGCCACCGCCCAGTCGAGCGAGGCGTGAAGATCGGCCACGTCCTTCTGGCCCCAGTCCGCCGCAATCGCCGCCGAATAGGCATCACCCCGGCCTGAGGAGCCACGATAGTTAGGCATCAGAACCGCATAGCCCTGCGCCGCAAGCAGATCGGCGATCATGCTATAGCCATCGACCGCATGGACATCCTGCGCGTTGGGCCCGCCGTGGATCCACAGCAGGGTCGGCACCTTCGTCCCGGCCGTCATGTCTGCGGGACGCATCAGCAGCCCGTGGACTTCGTTGCCGTCCTTGGCCGTCGCCGCGTAGTCTTCCACCTTGGCCCATGCGACCCGGTCTGCCACCGCCTTGTTGTGCGATGTCAGCAGCTTGAGCCCGCCCTTGGCATCAAGGGCATAGAGTTCCGCCGGCTTGCCATCCCCGCTCGCCACCACAGCCCGCGCCGCGCCGGGCGCCGCCGATCCGCACTGCGCCATCACCGAAAGCGTGCCGTCATTCAGTCGCCGCAAAGCGCCCTTGGCATCGACCACCGCAGGCACCTCGTGCCGGTCCTCGGCGAGCACAGCGCCAATTTGGCCGCCACCCAGGTCCACTGGCGAGCTGACGAATATCCCTGCCGTCGCAGGCAATATCCGCGTCGCCCCGCTGGCAACCACGGTCTCCGCCAGATGGGGCTGCCCATACTGGTCGACCTTGCCGCCCGGCCCCACCAGATGTGTGATCTTCGTGCCATCTGTGGACCAGACCAGCGCCTGCCCGGGCGCACCATTCAGCTTCGCCACAAGCTTCGGCACAGCGCCCGCGCGCGCATCGATCACGTGCAGCCACTGCGCCCCGAGGCCGGACAAATCTGTCGTATGATCAGCAACAAAGGCGATGGACTTGCCATCAGGTGACCACTCGGCCGTTGTCACATCGAACGAATCCGATGCAGTCAGCCGCGTCTCGGTGCGCGCCGCCACATCGAACAGCGCGAGGTGCGTGTGCGTATCCGCCGTGATAAAGCCTACGCCATCCTGCTTGAACTTCACGTCGTTCACGACCACCGGCAGCGGCCGCTCCGGATCGTCCTTCGGCGGCTCGGCCGCGGGATCGCTGATCGCCAGCAGCAGTGTCTTCGAATCGGGTGACCAGCGGAAACCGCCGATATCGCCCTTCACATCGCTCAGCTTGGCAGCCTCGCCCCCGCGCAGGTCAAGCACCCAGATCTGCGCCAGCTTGTCCTTCCCGCGCTTGGACAGGAAGGCAATTTTTTTGCCATCAGGACTGAACGAGGGCGCGCTCGCGCTGTCCTCGCCGCTCGTCAGCTGCAGCGGAGCCCCGCCGGCAAGGTCCGCCAGCCACAGTGCGCTGCGCCGCTTGTCGGCCTTGAGATCGGCCTCGCCCAGCACATAGACCGCTTGCTTGCCATCGTGCGAACAATCGAGCCCCGAAAGCGAGCGCAGCGCCATGATATCATCGATCGTGACCGTATGGCGGGTCGGCGTCACGCTCCCCTCGGCCATCGCCGGCAGCGCCCCTGTCAGTGCACAGGCCGCCAAACCCCAGCCAAGTCCCTTGCGCCACGCCGTCGCTACCATTGATATTCCCCCAAGAATCCGGACAATCGCCAAGACTAACCACACCATCGCATTGCAGGCAATCAGCACCTTATTCCCATGACATCGCGGCCCGCAGGGCTAGGATGCCGCGATCATGGCCGGTCACCTCGAATTCAATACCTCGATGAGCGACGCGCTTGTCGTGCTCGGCGCAGCGGGGATTGTCATCCCCGCGTTCGCCCGAGCCCGCATCACGCCGGTGATCGGCTTCATCCTCGTCGGCGTGCTGGTCGGCCCCTTCGGTCTCGGCCGGCTCGTCGGCCAGATCCCTGCGCTCTATTACATCACGATCACCCGGCCCGAAGCGATCGCCCCCTTCGCTGAGCTCGGCGTGATCCTGCTTCTGTTCGAGATCGGGCTCGAGCTCTCTTTCGGCCGCTTGTGGGCGATGCGGGCGCAAGTATTCGGCCTCGGCGCGGCAAAGCTGCTGCTCTCGGCCGCACTGTTGACGGTCGTCTTGGTCGGGATGCACTACGATGTTCCTGCGGCCGCCGGGCTCGGCATCGCGCTCGCGCTCTCCTCCACCGCACTGGTTTTGCCCATCGTCGGCACGCAGAGCCCGGTCGGTCGCCGCGCGCTCGCCATGCTGCTGCTCGAAGATATCGCGCTTGTCCCGATCATCTTCGTGCTCGGCGCGTTCGGACCGGGCGGCGAGAGCGGCGCCGCGCTATTCGCGACGCTCTGGCGCGGCGCGATCATCGTCGCCGTGATGCTCACGCTCGGCCGCTTCCTACTCCCCCGCCTGTTTGCCAGCGCCGCGCGCACCAAGAGCCCGGAACTCTTCCTCGCCTTCAGCCTTCTGGTGGTGATCGCCGCCGCGCTCGCTACGGCAGGCGCGGGCCTCTCCCCCATCATGGGCGCGCTCCTCGCCGGGCTCCTCATCGCCGAAACCGACTACTCGCGTGAGGTCGAGGCGCTCACTGCCCCGTTCAAGGGCCTTGCGCTGGGTGTGTTCCTGATCACCGTCGGCATGAGCATCGACGTGGGCGAGATCTGGCGCCAGCTCGGCCAGATCGCGCTCGGCGTCGCCGCCGTGCTCGCCGCCAAGGCGCTTGTCACCGCACTGCTCTTGCGCATGGGTGGTTCAAGTCGGGGCATGGCCGCCGAAGTCGGCCTCCTGCTCGCTTCTCCTTCCGAAACCACCCTGATCGTACTGACCGCCGCCGCCGCCGCAGGGCTCGTCAGCCACGAGAACGCGCAGTTCTGGCAGATCGTCACCGCGCTTGGCCTGACGCTCACGCCCTTGCTCGCCATGATCGGCCGCCGCATTGCGAGCGCGGTGGACCGCCCGGGCGATGCCCCCGCGGCAGCAGCCCCCTGCGACGCCACCGGCCAGGCTCTCGTCTTGGGCTATGGCCGCGTCGGCCGCCTCGTCGGCGCGATGCTCGCACGGCACGATGTCCCCTGGCTCGCGATAGATGCCGACCCCGCGCTGGTCGCAAAGGCCCGCGCCGCTGGCGATCCGGTGATCTATGGCAATGTCGCCAATGCCGCGCTGCTCGAAAGGCTGCATCTGGATCAGGCGCGCGCGGTGATCGTCACGATGGACGAACCCGTCCTCGTCAGCCGCACCGTGCGCCGCATCCGCGCCGCGCACCCCGATCTTCCGATCATCGTGCGTGCCCGAGATGCCGATCATGCCGCCGAACTCTATCGCGCCGGAGCCAGCGACGCCGTGCCCGAAACACTTGAGAGTTCGCTCCAGCTCTCGGAAGCCGTCCTCGTCGACATGGGCTTCGCGTTAGGCCCCGTGATCGCCTCAATCCACGAAATGCGCGACGAACTGCGTGAAACAATCATGCGTGATGGCGGCCTCGATCACAAGCCGCGCCTCAAGGCTGCGGGTCTGCGTGATCGCTAGGCGGCAATCACAGCCTTTGCCGCCGCAATCGCCTCGGCCGCCTTGGTGCCATCGGGACCGCCGCCCTGCGCCATGTCAGGCCGCCCGCCGCCACCCTTGCCGCCCAGCGCCTCGACGCCAGCGCGCACGAGATCGACCGCGCTGACCTTGCCGAAGAGATCCTCGGTCACAGCCGCAGCAATGCTCGCCTTGCCCTCGTTGACCGCGACGATCACCGCCACGCCCGAGCCCATGCGCGCCTTGGCCGAATCGAGCAGCCCGCGCAGTTCCTTGGGATCGAGCCCTTCCAGAACCTGGCCCGAGAAAGTCACATTACCGACCATCTCGTCCGCGCTTTCGGCCTTGGCCCCGCCGCCACCGAGGGCCAGCGCCTTCTTGGCCTCGGCCAGCTCGCGCTCCAGCTTGCGCCGCTCATCGAGCAGCGCGCCGACGCGGGCTTCCACATCATCCGGCGTCGTGCGCAAAAGGCCCGCCGCGCGTTTCAGCGCTTCCTCGCGGCTCACCAGCCAGGCCCGCGCGCCCTCGCCGGTCAGCGCCTCGATACGCCGCACGCCCGAAGACACAGCACCTTCGCTCACAATGCGAAGCAGGCCGATATCGCCCAGCGCGCGCACGTGCGTACCGCCGCACAGCTCGACCGAATAGGGCGCGTCCTTACCGGTGCCCATGCTCAGCACGCGCACTTCATCGCCATACTTCTCGCCAAACAGCGCCATCGCGCCCGCCGCAATCGCGTCCTCGGGCGTCATCAGCCGGGTGGTCACCGGCGCATTGGCGCGGATCTCGGCATTCACTTCGGCTTCGATCGCTGCGATGTCTTCCGCGGTCAGCGCGATCGGCTGCGAAAAGTCGAAGCGCAACCGGTCAGCCGAGACCATCGAACCCTTCTGCGTCACGTGTGCGCCCAGCCGGTTGCGCAGCGCCTGGTGCAGCAAGTGCGTGGCCGAATGGTTCGCGCGCGTTGCATCACGCCGCGAGACATCGATTGCGAGCTGCACTGCATCGCCCACTTTGATCGTGCCCGATTCGACGGTGCCAACATGCGCATGCAGCCGCCCGAGCGGCTTGGCCGTATCACTTACCGCGATACGCAGACCCTCGATGGTGCTGATCGTGCCGGCATCGCCCATCTGGCCGCCGCTTTCGCCGTAGAACGGCGTCTGGTTGGTCAGTACGGTCACAGTCTCGCCCGCATGGGCTACTTCGACTTCCTTGCCGTCCTGCACCAGCGCGACAAC
>CAILIO010000195.1 GCA_903834285.1 uncultured Sphingomonadales bacterium
AAAGGGTTCGCGCGAGATAAGGGTAGGGGGCGGCGATGACGATCTCGCCCTTTTCGCCGGGCGCGGCACGCCGCCAGGCGACGCCTTCGCTGCCGGGGCGCGTGAACGGGGTCTTGCCCGGTGTGGCGGCTTCGTCTTCCACCCAGACATCACCGACGATCCACGGCAGCGGGAAGGCGTGCGCATCGGCCTTCAGCGGGTAATCGGCATTGCCGTAGAAATGCGTCCAGGCAATGCCGCCGTGCTCTGTGGCCCAGTAACTGTTGATATACTGCCGGGTGACATTCTCCATACCGAAGGCTTGCACGGAGGGGCTTGTCGGCTCCGCACAGAACGTCGCGACGCGCAAGCGGCTCATGTCGTAGCGCTGCACATCCGCCAGGTTCGACGGATCGGACATGATCGATTTGAGGAACGTAACGCCGGCCTTGAAGATCGTGACGTTGTGGCGCTCGATCATCGAGGCGAAGCGGCCCGCATGGGGGAACACGGGCGAACCTTCGGAGACGACCGTGGTGACGCGCGAGAGGAGCGAAGCCGAAATCTGGTAGCTCTGCCCGGTGATCCAGCCCGGATCGGCAACGACAAAGATCGTGTCGCCTGGGCGCGCGTCGAAAGCGACCTGCATCGAATGCGCGATGCCGGCGGTGTAACCGCCGTGGACGTGGACGATACCCTTGGGCTTTCCGGTCGAGCCCGAGGTGTAGATGAAAAACAGCGGATATTCGGAATCGACGGGCAGCGGCTTCGAGCTTGCCCAGATCGCGCGCACGAAGTCAGCGTCGGACAGCGCCATAAGCGCGTCTTCGCTCGCGACGTTCGCCTTCTTGAGGATGGTTTCAAACGCCGCGTCGGTGAGCTCATGGCTCCAGCGGTCGCGCTCGGTGCGCCAGACGATATCGGGCTGTGCGGTGTGGCGCACGACGATGACGGTATCAACGCGCGGGGGCAGGGTGACGAGGCTGGAAGCAATGGCCAGCCGCACGCGAGCGGCATCACTCGCGGCGATGCGTCCGGATTCGCCGAGCTTGATCAGCGCCCGGCCGACCCCGCGCATGACGTCGGAGCGCTCGACCGTGACTTCGCCGGCCAGCGTTTCGGCGACGGTATCGGTGATGACGGCAGCGTCTGCCGCCCCAAGGCCGAGATCGGTCGCGGCCAGGACGGAAAGCGCGGTCGAGACCGGCACGTAATTGTCGAGCGCCGGATCGGTATAGGCGGTCTTGAACGCGGCAACTTGCGCGTTGCGGTAGCTGCCGTCCGAGGTGACGATGACGCGCGCGCCGGCATCGGCGATGCGGTCCGACAGCGTCTTGTCGCTGAAGCCGCCGAACACGGCGGTGTAGACGATGCCCAGCCGCTTGGCCGCTTCGGTCCAGAAGATCTGGGGCACGATGCTCGGCATGTTGAGCGCGATGCGGTCGCCCGCCTTGAGGCCGAGCGCTTCGAGCGCGACGGCGCATTTGGCGACTTCGAGCAGCAGGCGCTTGCGACTGACGGTGAAAGTATCGACCGGCGCGCCGCGCCCGCCGTCTGCCGCCATGTCCCAGCGGTCACCTTCGAATATCAACGCAGCTTCGGCGCCGTGTCCGGCGAGGACGTGGCGGTCGATTTCGTTGAAAGCGGCATTGGTGCGCGCGCCAGTGAACCAGCGCCAATGGGGCGGGGTGCTGTCGTCAAACGCCTTGGTCCAGGGCGCGAAGCTGGCGGGAAGCTCGGGCGAGACGGGGGAGCCGGTGGCGGCATCCCAGCCGGTCCATGCGCCAGCCTCGTCCCGGGTGAGCCAGGCGCCGTCCGGGCCGCAGTTGGCCACGAACCAGTGTATGCGCCGCGCGGCGATGTCACCGTGGAAGGCGCCGGGATCGGCGAGCGCGGCCGCGCGCATGGCTTCCCAATCCGCGCGGGTACGCACCGGATTGATTTCGGCCTGCGGGGCCCTCTCGATGATCTGGGCCTCGGACATGACCGAATCGCCTCTCCCTTATTTGTGTTAGATATGAGAGGGAGCCTGATCCTTGGAAGCTTGGCAATATCAACGCCCCTGGGGGCGGTGAGGCGCAAGAAACTGCGAAAAATAGCGCGTTTTACGAAATTTCGTTTGTTTCCCGCACTATGCCCGAAATGGTGGGGTATGACGCTCTGGTTCACAGAACGTGACAAAAAAGAACCAAAAAGGTTATCAACCACCTGATGTCTGCAAGCGCTCTGTTGCGGTTATCCACAGGATAAGTGGCGTAATTTTTTCCGGAATGTAACTTTGCGATGTTCCACAAGCGGGCTGCGCTCTGTTGCGCCAATGCACCGGAATTGAAGGGTCCGGTTCGTCAGGCCCCGGTAATAATGCCCCTTGGGGCATGTGCGATGAACCGAGCGAATTACGCCGTCTGTTGCAGCATGGCCGCACATTTTGGCCGTGCGCCGCGCGCCGCGATGCTCGATTTCACTGCAAGACCAGACGCTGCAAAGCGAGTGCGAGGCCATCGAAAGCGCACGTCATCGCTCGGCGCAGCGCCACGCAGATGGTGCTCTCGAGCAGGGGCAGCCCGGCCAGCCCCTTGGCATGGGACGAGCCGGGCACGCCTTATGTTCTCAGAACTTCACGCCTGCCGTCACGCCGTACATCCGCGGATTGCCGATGTGGTTGTAGTCGAGCCCGAAGCCGGTGAGATCGATGCGCGAGGTGAAGTAGAACTTGTTGCCAAGGTTGCGCGCCCAGGCCGAGAGGCTGTAGCGCCCGTCGCTGCTGTTCCAGTCAATATGGCCGCCGAAGAGCGCATAGGATGCCTGGCGCAGGCGCGGCACGTTGATGTTCTCGAAGAACTGGCTCGACTGGTAGGCCACTTCGGGATGGAGCGAAATCGCGCCGAAACCGCCTTGCACGGCCGTCCAGTCGAAGCTCGCGTTGAAGGTCAGCGACGGTGCGTTCGAAAGCCGGTTCCCGACCACGTTCACGCCGCTCACGATGCCTTCCTTGATCTTCGTCGAAAGCAGGCCGAGCCCGGCATGCAGCGTGAAGTCATCGCTCGGCCGCACGGTCAGCTCCGCCTCGGCGCCGTAGAGGGTAGACTTGGGGATGTTGAGCAGCTGCTGCGAGGCGTCCGCCGGGTTCACGTTGATGAACTGCTGGTTTTTGTAGTTGTAGTAGAAGGCCGCCATGTTGAGCGTGATACGGCGATCCCAGAATTGCGTCTTGGCACCGGCTTCGAACGCGGTGACCTGCTCAGCCTTCGCCACGCCAACTTCAACAGGGGCGAAGAAGGCCTGCGCATTGAAGCTCGGCGCACGGTAGCCGCGGCTCACGCTGGCATAGAGAAGATCGCCGTTCGCCAGCTTGTAGTCGATACCGATCTTGCCCGAGACGTTGTCCTGCTTGAAGCGCAGGTTCGTCAGCGGGATCAGGTTGGCAACGAAGCTTTCGTCGACGCCCAGGGCGTCGGACGAAAATCCGGTCTGCTCGCCGTTATCATGGGTGTAGCGCAGGCCGCCGCGCAGGGTCAGCGCATCGGTGAGCTTGTACTTGAGGTCGGTGTAGAGCGCGAAGCTCTTCTTGACCTGATCGAACTGGTTGCGGACCTTGCAGGCAACCGGAAGGCCCGCGGCGCAGTCCGCTGCGTTGACCACGCCGTCACCGTTGACGTCGGTGCCGTTGAACACTTCCAGCGTGGTCTGGTTGTAGACTTTCTCGCGATTGAAATAGGCGCCAAGGATGAAATCGAACGGACCGCCGGTGTTGCTGGTCAGGCGCAGGTCCTGCGCAAACTGGCTGGCGCGGTCGAAATAGGGCACTTCAAGGTTCTGGGCGGTGATGCCGTCGGTGTCCTCCTTGAAGAACAGCGAGCCCTTGTCGTAGCTGGTGATGCTGGTGACGGCGAGGGTGTCGCTGACATCGACGTTCACGGTGAGCGCCACCGAGGTCGTGACGGCGCGGCGCTTGTCCCGCACGTTCGAGGCGATCTGGAACTGGCCCAAGCCCGGGCGATTGACCGCTTCGGGCTGGGCATAGATGCCGTAATTCTGCGGGTTCTGGAAGCTGTGCGAGGCGCGCAGCGTGATCTTAACACGGTCGCTCGGCTCGAGCTTGAGCGTGCCGCGCAGGCCCCATTCATCGGTGCTGGCCAGATCGGGAAAGCCGGGGTTGACGTTCTTGAACCAGCCATCGGCCTTGGCATACGTGCCTGCAATGCGCAGCGCAGCTTTCTCGCCCAGCGCCACGTTGACGGCGGCATTTGCGTCGAACCGGTTGTAGTTTCCATAGCCGAAGTTGACGTAGCCGCTCGTCTCGCCGAGCTTGGCATCGCGGCTGATCAGGTTGACCGCGCCGCCGGTGGTGTTCTTGCCATAAAGCGTGCCCTGCGGCCCGCGCAGCACTTCGACGCGTTCGATATCGTAGAGCGCGATGCCGAGAAACGCGAAGTTGCCCTTGTAGACTTCGTCGTAATACGTCGCGACCGGGCTCGACTGGTTGAGGCTAAAGTCGGACATCGAGACGCCGCGCAGCGCGAAGATCGGGGTGTTGTCACCCACGGTCGAAGTCAGCTGGAGATTGGCAACCTTGTTGACGAGACTATCGACACTGGTGATGCGCGACTTGGCCAGCGCATCACCCCCGATAGCCGAAACCGAGATGGGAACCGACTGCAGGTTTTCCGAGCGCTTGGCGGCGGTCACGACGATCTCGCCGGTGTCCTTGGCATCGCTGGCGAGATCGGCCTGCGCGGCCTGCTGGGCAAGGGCCGGCTGCGCGGCAAGCACGGCGGCCAGCGCAGCGCTGGCAAGAAAGACGGTCCTCATGGTTTTTCCCTCGTTTATTTTCAAACTTCGCTGATTATTGTGATTGCTCACCATGCGTCTTGGCAAAACCGGCCACCAGACGTGCTCTCATCGCGGCACGTTCGAGGCGGAGCGGGTTTTTGCGCAGTCGTCCGACTTCCTCTGCCGTGTAGGGCCGGAAGTTCGGTGGTACATGCGCGGGATCGAATCTGAAGATCGTCCAGTTGACGAGATTGGCGAGGCGGTCGTCTGGCAGGTCGACGGTGGCGACACCCGGCACGCGGCCGATAAACTCGCGCCCGCCGGGCACGGAGAGGAAGCGCGCGACGATGCTGCGCATCGGCGGGTTGGAGCGGTCATCGCCGCTGCCATCGGGGCGGTGGCAGCCCTGGCACTTGAGCTGGTAGTCTGTGCGCGCCTGATAGGCATCGTGCACGCCGGGAATGGCCACCTGGCCCGCCCTTACCGCCGCGCTCGCCGCCAGCACGAGGCCGAACGGAAGCGCGATGACAAAGGCGAGGCGGCCGGGCTTCATTGACCGCCCGCGGCTGCGTGGAGCTTGCCGACGTCCTGCGCGGATAGCGCCGCACCGCTGGCGCGGATCGTGGCGACTTCCGCTTCGGCGAAAGGCTTGAAGTCGGGACCAGTCTTGGCGATTTCGGTCCCGACGTGGTTGAGCACCGCCGCCACCGAAGCATCATCGAGCGTCGCCTGCGCGGGCATTACCCCGGCGTAGGGCTTGCCGCCGATCTTAATCGGTCCGCTCACCCCGCGCGTGACGACGAGCGCGAGATAGCGGCGCCCCGCATCGCGTGATGCCATCACGCGGAAGTCTTCGCCCAGCGGCGGGAACACGCCGGGTACCCCGGCACCGGTCTTGGTGTGGCACGCCGCACACCGGCCATAGACCGCCGCGCCATCGGCTGCGGCGTGGACGGGCAGCGTCAGGCTGGCGAGAGCCGCGGCAGCGCCGGCCGCGAGCGCGAGCGAAGCCAAGCGCTTCACTTGGCCGCCTGCAGCGCTACGCCGATGACCGCCGCCACCGAGCAGTTGTAGACCGAGCTCTCCGAGCCGAGGCACCAGTTGTAGTCATTGTTCGACTGCGGACGGACCTGCGGGCGGTCGCCTTCATTGCGATTGCACAGGCACTGCCCGCACGAGGAGACGCCGCAGCAGTCATTGTAGCTGATCACGTAGGCGCGGCCGTCGGCGGGGTTGGTGCAGGTGCCGATCCATGTGATCGGCGACATTTCGGTGCCCGGCGGGCAAGTATTGACTGAGCCGCCGCAGCACGAGCAAAGGAAGCCGTCGATCGCGCAATAGCGCCAGTAGTCGCAGCTCGAACGGTCGCCCGGATCCTGTTCGAGCCCGGAAATGATCGCGGGCCGCGCCGCGTTGGCGCCGTGCGGCCCGTGCGGGGCGGGCGGCGTGGCCGCGCGGGCAACCGGCAGCAGCGGGATGGAAGCCGCTCCGGTCATCCCGGCGCCTAGCCAGGCGAGGAGCGAGCGGCGCGAGGTCCCGCGCGCAATGCCGCGCGCGAGGTTTTCAGTCAGCTTGTCGAAACGCGCCATGGATCAGGCCTCCTGGTGGTTGTGCGCCTGGCGGCGGGCGAGAAATTCCTGGATCGAGGCAACGCCGCGTTCCTTGGCCTCGAAGAGGCTTTCGAGATGTTCACGGCTGTTGACGAGGCCAAGCGAGGCCACGCGGCCTTCCTCGTCGAGCAGCACGGCATAAGGCAGCTTGGAAACGCCGAAGGCACGGCCGAGCGCTTCGGACAGCACCACCGGCATCGCATCCAGCCCGTGATCGCGGACCATCGCGAGATAGCCGGGCTTGCCGCCATCACCTGCTACCACGATGTCGAGCCAGCTCGCTTCGGCGCGCGCGGCGCTGCGCACGATGGGAAGCAGCGACTTGCACATCGGGCAATCCGGCGAGGCGAAGAACAAGAGTTGGCTGCGTCCGTCGCGCTGGCCGCCGATGGCAACGCCGACGCCGTTCATGTCAGCCAGGGTCATTGGCGTGGCCTTTTCGCCCAGTGCTACCTTCTGGTGCAGCGTGAGCGCGCCAGCAGGCGCGATCCGCTCATGCAGCACGCCGACCTGACGCGCGAGCGCGGCGATCAGCAGGGCTTGGACGATCACGGCCGTCCACAGCAGGATCTGGCTAGTCAGCATCATGCGGTTTTCCCCAATGAGGTTTTCCAGGCCGCTGCGGGGATGGCGAGAAGTTCGCCCGCCCCGAGGTAAAGTGCAAGGAGCCCGGCAGCCGCGAACGGCGCGTCGAGCGTGATGGCGGCATCGGGGATCAGCGCGACGATCCCGGCGAGCAGGGCAAGGCCTGCGGCGCGCAGCACCAGCGCGGTTGTCACGGGCTTGGTTCGCACCGCAAGGTCGCAGCCGCAATCGAGCGTTTCGCCTCGGCGGCGGGCGAGGGCGAGTGCGTAGGAGCCCCAGACCAGCGCCGCGATCACCGCACCGGTGGTGCGCAGCGGCGGTGCGAGGAGGCAGGCCGCGGCCACCAATTCCAGCGTACCGGCAAGGATCAGCAGCAACTGGCCCGGTACCGGCCCGACCCCGGCGAGCCGGGCCGCTGCCTCGGCCAGCCGTCCGCGCGACGTTGCCTTGTGCAACGCCGAAGCGGCCAGAAGCGCAGCGCAGAACAGGACGAGCGCGGCCATCAAGGCACCTGAATCAGGATCGGATTGGCAGCGACCGTAGCGCCCAGCGAACGAATGAATGCGCCGGTTGTGGCATCAAAGATGTCGATTGCGCCGCCCGCCTGCGCTGCGACCAGATGCGGCGTGGTTTCCTTCGTGACCGCGATTGCAAGCGTCTGGCCCTTGAGCGCAATGCGCAAGGTGCGGGCCTTCTTGGCGGGATCGACGACCCAGACTTCGGTGCCGCCGTCTTTGTGGCTGCCTTCCTTGCCGAAGGGGCTCATCAGCACATAGAGCTTGCCGGAAGCATCGGCGTTGATCACCTGCCAGCCGCCGGGGCGCCATTCCGGCGCGCCGCCGTCTGCGGTGCCAACGCTGAACGTACCGGGCAGCGGCTTGGCCACCGTGCCGGAAAGGTCGAACCCTTGGATCATCCCGTGGAAGCTGACGAACCACGCCGTCGTGCCGACCATGGCCGGCGTGCTGAACAGGGCCTGATTGTCGATGTCCTGTACCTTGGGCACCGACTTCGATGCAGCGGCTGCGCCATTGGCATCGAGCGCCACGCTGAACAGCGAGCCGTCGGCACAGAGGCTGGTGAAACCGCGCTCACCTGTCGGGTAGATTTGCGAGCAACCCGGCAGATCGATCTCGCCCAGCACCTTGCGTGCGGCCAGATCGACCACGGTAACCGATTGCGCGGGGGTGAAGTTGGCGACCAGCGCCCACTTGCCGCCATTGGTGAACTGGAACAAGTGCGGGTATGTCACCGATTGCTGGCGCTTGCCGCCGGGCAGCACGATCTCGCCCTTGGGCTTGAGGCTCGCCATGTCCCAAATGGTGATCGCATCAGTCCTCTCGCCCTGTGTCAGGCGAGTGTAGAACGTCTCGGCGGTATAGAGCTCGCTGCGCTCTTTCGAAACGAGCAGATTGGCGAACTGCGCGGCGCGCACGAGGCCCTTGAGCGGCTGGACCGGATCGGCGGTGTCGACCACGGCGATGCGGCCATCGACAATCGCGTTGAAGTGAAAATCGTGGATCGTCACCCAGCTTTGTGGCCAGATCGCCGGGAGTTTGGCAACGCTGGGCAAGCTTTCCTCGGCCAGCGGCTTGGGAAAGATGCTGTCCGCCGCCAAAGCCGGTGCGGCCATAATAGGTGTGAGGGCCGTCGTGAGGGCCAGTGCAAGCGCGGGCGCGATGAATCGCATGATAATCCCCTCAGGCAGCGGGTCAGCCCCGCTTTCACATGAACGATGGCCTATCGGACACAAAATTGTCAACTGTCCTAAATAGGACATTGGACATATTTTTCCGAAAACGGTAGATATCAGGTGTCGGACGCGGAAAATGGGAAGTGGTACAGATGGCGCAGACCACCAAACTGGTAACCGACCTGCTCCTGCCCGGGCGTGAGGGCGGCTACGCCAAAGGCTACGAGACGCGGGAACTGATCCTGCGTACCGCGCTTCATATCCTGATCGAGGAAGGCTACCGTGCGATGTCGATGCGCCGGGTCGCCGCCGCGAGCGGGATGAGGCTCGGCAACCTCACTTATCATTACCCCACGCGCGAAGACCTTGTGCAAGAGCTGCTCAATGCCGTGATCAGCAGCTACGAGGTCGAATTTGCCGCGATCGTCCATGCGCCAGGCTTGCTGCCGGAAGAGCGCCTGACCCGCCTTTGCGGCCTGATCATCGACGATATCGGCAGCAAGAAGACGACGCGCTTGTTTCCCGAACTCTGGGCGCTCGCGAACCACGATCCCTTCGTCTACGAACGCGTGCATGAGCTTTATGATCGCGCCCGCGCGCCGCTCGTCGAGATCATTGCGGAAATGCGGCCAGACTTGCCCGAGGCCGCGCGCTGCGATCTTGCACTGTTCATATCGTCCTCGATGGAGGGCCTGACCGTGTTTGCCGGGTACCAGATGCCCTTTGCGGACCGCCGGCCGGCGGTCGAACACATCGCGATCCAGTCCTTCATCGAAATCGTGCGCAGTTTCGAGCTGGCCGCAAAGACTGGCTAGGAAACGCTGCCCTCAAGGATCTGCAGCGTCTTGAGGTCCGAGTGGAAGTCGAGCGCATAATCGCCGCCCTCGCGGCCGATGCCGGAAATCCCGATGCCGCCAAAAGGCGCCGTGAGATCACGCACGAGGAAGGTGTTGACCCACACCGTCCCGCCACGCACCGCCCGGCCGACGCGCTGGGCGCGCGCCTCGCTACCGGTGTAGACGATGCCGGAAAGGCCATAGGCGGTGGAATTGGCGAGCATCACGCCTTCGGCTTCGTCCTTGAACGTCTGGAAGGTCAGCACCGGGCCGAAAACCTCGCTTTGAACGACTTCGCTCTGGTTGTCCTTGGGCACGATCAGCGTCGGCTCGATCCAATTCGCGCCGTCTTTCCAGCGCTTGCCACCGCGCACGATCGTATCATCCGCCGCACGCGCGCGGTCGATGAAGCCCAGCACCCGCTCTGCGTGGACGGGATGGATCAGCGCGGACATGGTGGTTGCGGGATCGCGGCTGTCACCCATCACATGCGCATCGGTATAGGCGTGGAACCTGGAGAGGAACTGGTCCTTCACGCACTCCTCGACGATGATGCGCGTGCCAGCCATGCAGACTTGTCCGCTGTCATCGAATTGCCCGGCCGCCTTCTTCGCCGCCGCGTCGATATCGGCATCGGCAAACACAAGCAGCGGAGATTTACCGCCAAGTTCGGCGGTGAAGGGCACGATGTTCTCGGCCGCCGCCTTGCCGATCACGCGCGCGGTCGGAACCGATCCGGTGAAGCTGATGCGCTTGATGCGCGGATCAGACGTCAGCGCATCGCCAAGCTCCGCGCCAAGGCCCTGCACGATGTTGAACACGCCCGCGGGGAAGCCGGCTTCCTCGATCAGGTCCGCCAGCACTGAGGCAGACAGCGGCGACCAGTCGGCGGGCTTGAGGATCACCGTATTGCCCGCCGCCAGCGCCGGCGCGCACTTCCACGTCGAGAGCATGAAGGGCGCGTTCCACGGCGTGATGATCAGTGCCGGGCCAGCCGGCATGCGGATCACCCGGTTAAGCGTGCCGCGCGAGGACCACACGCGTTCCTCGTGCGCCGTGGCCAGATCGGCGTAGTTCCGGAAATTCGCCGCGCCGCGCAGGATCACCCGCAGGCGCAGACTTTCAAGCAGCATGCCCATATCGAGGCACTCGACCGTGGCCAGCTTCTCGACATTGGCTTCGATTAGGTCTGCCAGGCGGTGCAAATAGGCGCCACGCTCGGCCGCTGTCAGCGCCGCCCATGCGGGAAATGCTGCGCTTGCAGCCTCTGCAGCAAGCCCCGCCGTCTGCGCATCGCCGCGCGCCATATCGGCCAGTTTGCGGGACCAGTCGAACGGGCAGCGTGTCTCGAAAGTTTCGGGCGAAGTGACGCGCCGGCCGCCGATGAAATGGTCGGGCGAGACGGCAATCCCGTCGATATCGATCCGGTCGCGCATGGGATTCCCGTCAGATGTAGTGGAGGTAGTAGGCGAGCTGTTCCTCGGCCGACTTGCCTTCGAGAATGCGCACTTCCTCGCGCTTGATGGCGATGAAATTATCGACCAGCTCCTGCCCGATGGCGCCGGATAGTACGGTGTCGGCCTCCAGCGCATCGAGCGCGGCGCCGAGATCGTGCGGCGTGTGGCGATCGGTATTGATCGTCTCAAGCCCGTCGTTCACTTCCTGCGGCGGAAGCTCGTAGCCGTTGTCGAGGCCGAGCAAGCCCGCCTGCAGCAACGCGGCCATCGCGAAGTAAGGGCTGGCTGCGCAATCGGCGAGGCGGTGTTCGATGCGGGCGGCAGGCCCGGTCTCGGCCGAGACGCGCACCGTCACGCTGCGGTGGTCGATGCCCCAGTTGGCCCAGTAGCCTGAGAGGCTTGCGGGCTGGAGCCGCGCGTAGCTCTGGGTGAGCGGCGCCATGATCGCGGCGAGCGCCTCGTGGTGGCGCAGCATGCCTGCAATCGCGCCCTGCATGGTCGGCGAAAGAGTGCCGCTGGCGACATCGTTGGCAAAGGCATTGCTGCCGTCTGGCTGCGTGAAGCTGAGGTTGAAGTGCAGCCCGCTCCCGCTCTTCTCGGCAAAGGGCTTGGGCAGGAACGAGAGCAGGTAGCCACGCTTGTAGAGCACCTCGCGCGCCATCTGGCGGAACAGGAATGCATCGTCTGCCGCCTTCATCGCATCGGCATAGCGCAGGGTCAGCTCGAACTGCGGCGCATCATATTCGGCATTGATGGATTCGATGGGGATGCCGCAGGCAGCCGCCGTGGCCCACACTTCCTCGATAAGCCCGGCGGGATCGGCGAAGGGGCCGGTGCCATAGACGAAGGCGCCTGGAGTATCATAGGGCACCCAGCTGCCATCCGGCCCGCGCTGGAAGACATAGGCCTCCATCTCGATGCCCACCATCGGATCGAGCCCTCGCGCGCGCCAGGCCTTGATCGCCCGGGCGAGTGCGGAACGGCCGCACAGCGCAAACGGCTCACCCTGAAAGCGAAGCGCGCCCAGCGCAATCTGCGTGTTTGGTTCCCACGAGGGGCGCAAGTCTGCCGGATCGAAAGTCACTTCCATGTCCGGCAGCCCGGTCAGCAGCCCGCCGCCCGGTGCCGCCACCAGCGCCTTGTCATAGGTCACCGCAAAGGTGCCGACGCACATGCGCGCGTGGCCCTTGGCCGCCTCGCTCATCGGCACGTACTTGCCGCGCGCGAGATTGAGCTGGTCGCCGAAAAGGATGCGGCACCTCTCGAAGCTCTCGGTACGAACTTGGCCCGGTTCGATTTTGGACATGCGGTTCATTTCTCTCCCCTTCAGCGCGCTTTGATGCGCACCGGCAGATGCTTGATGCCGTGAATGAAGTTGCTGCGCAGATACGCATGATCGGCCACCTGCTCGATCGCGGTCAAGCGCTTCGCCAGCTCCTGCATCACGATCGCGACTTCCAGCTTGGCGAGCCACATGCCGAGGCAGATATGCGGCCCGCCCTGGCCGAACGCGAGGAACGGATTGCGCTCCCGCGTCAGGTCTATGCGGTAGGGATCGGCAATGGCGGTCTCGTCGCGGTTGCCCGAAATGAACCACAGCAGCACCTTGTCGCCCTCGCGCACCTGCTTGTCGTGGAAGGTGAAATCGCGCGTCGCGGTGCGGCGGAAGTGCGTGGTGGGGGAGGCGTAGCGGATCATTTCGTCCGCCGCGGCTTCCCAACTCGCGAAATCGCCGTTCTGGAGCTGCCGGAGCAGCGCCGGATCATTTGCCAGCGCATGGATCGTCGCCGAGATAGAATAGCGCGTAGTGTCGTTGCCTGCCGCCACCAGCAGGCAGAAGAAATTGCGGAACTCGTCGCGCGACATCTGCGCGCCGCTGTTGGTCGGCGCGCGGCACAAGTTGAGCACGCCGATCTGCTCGCCCGTATCCATCCGGTCGAGCAGCTTGTTCGCATAATCGAACAGATCGACCGCCGCGGGCGAGCGGAACGGCAGCATGCGATAGGCATCGCTGTCCAGCTGATCGACGACGAAATCCGTGTAGTCCGGGTCTGCGTTGGAAATCAGCGCATCGCCCTTTTCCACGAGCCACGGCCCGTCTTCCTGCGGCACGCCCATGATCTGCGCGAGCATCTGCATGGGGAGACGCCGCGCGATGCGGTCGACCGCGTCGAACTCGCCTTCCTCCAGCGCGACATCGAGCAACTCGGTCACGATCCGGCGGATCTGGTCCTCGAACTGCGCCACAGTGCCCTTGGCGAAGGCCTTGGAAACGAGCGCGCGAAAACCCCTGTGGTGCGGTGCATCGGTTTCCTGAAAGGTCTTGCGCGCCTCGACTTCCTCCATGGTCTGGTCTTCCATGCGGATGCCGCGCGCGGAAGAAAGGAGATCGGCCTGCCGGTTGAGTTCGAGCAGATCGGCATGGCGCGTCACCGACCAGTAGCCCGTCTCGCCGCTCGCCATTTCGGCCCAGGCCATCGGAGCCTCGCGGCGCATGCGCGCGAACGTCGCGAAAGGCGCGCCGTCGTTGAAGGCATCGAGCGAGGACAGATCAACGTTGGGATCGGTCTGGCGCGAGAAGGCAAAGGGCATGGGAACCTCCAGTTCGATTGCCGTGCTAGTCCCACCCGCTGTCAGGGGACTTGGCATAACCGGACAGAGTGAGGGAAGGGCCTTCTGGTCAGCGCCGGGCGGGCCTATTGAGGCGGCGTACCCAATCGCAAGGAGCCGCAACATGGGCGAAATCATCGGAGCCGGCTTGGTCGCGCATGCGCCGACCATCATGATGTCCGAGGCCGACCGTTACGAGCTCAACGAGGGCAAGGAAATCAGCCTTGTCCCCGGTTTGCGCCGCCTGAAAAGCGAAGTGCTCGATGTGCTGAAGCCCGATGTGATCGTGTTGTTCGATACGCACTGGTTCACCATCGTGGAGTTCTGCATCGCCGCGCAGGCGCGCCGGACAGGGCTCTACACATCGGACGAACTGCCGCGTGGGATGCGCCAGATTCCGTATGATATTCCCGGCTGCCCCGAACTCGCGTTCGCAATGGCGCAGCGCGCCACCGAGCATGGCGTGCGCACGAACGCGATCGACGACCCGTACCTTCCGATGCACTACCCCACGGTCAACCTCTCGACCTTCCTGCAGGGCGAGGAGCAGTGGGTTTCGGTGAGCCATGCCTATTCCGGCGAGCCGCACAACTTTCTCGGGGTCGGCGCAGGGATCGGACAGGCCATCCGCGAATCCGACAAGCGCGTCGTTCTCATCGCCAGCGGCTCGATGAGCCACCGCTTCTGGTCGTTCGACCAGATCGCGGCGCACGAAGCCTCCGACCCGATCCACATTTCGAGCGCCGAAGCGCGCGAGGCAGACCTCGAACGCCTGCGCTGGTTTGCCGAAGGCAATCACGCGGCGGTGATCGACACGATGCCCGACTACTTGCGCCACGCCCCCGAAGCGCGTTTCGGCCACTATCTGATGATGGCGGCGGCCTGCGGCGGGCATGAATGGAAGGCCAAGGGGCGCCAGTTCTCGGACTACGAGAACGCGACCGGCACCAGCCAGGTGCATGTGTGGTTTGATATGTAGCGCTTCTTTCCCCCACCCCGGCGAGGGGGGGTTAGGGGAGGGGGCTTTGGCCTTGCCGCCGAGCGCGGTGCACCCCCGCCCCTCCCCCGACCGGTAGAGGGGCGGGTCAGCCTGTCGCCAACACTTTGGCTTCGATCCACGCCAAGATCTCTGCTCGGCGGGAGCGGTCATCGAGCACATCCTCGTCGATGCCCAGCTGCCACGCGAGCCCCACATCGGTCGGGTTGTCAGCGAGCGCCGCCAGCTTGTCGCGATAGGCCACCAGTTCCGCCATATCGGCAAAGAACCCCTGCGTGACCATATCCTCGGCATAGAGCGTGTATAGCTGCACCAGTTGCCCCAGATCGAACTCGGGGTGATACTGCACAGCCCAGACTTCGCTCTTGCCCAACGGGATCACCGCCGCCTGGATTTCGCTGTGGGCGTTGGAGGCGAGCAGCGTCGCGCTCTCGGGCAGGCGGACTACTTCATCATAGTGGATGCAGGGGGCATCGAAGACCTGGGCCTTGCCCTTGAACATCGGGTGCGCGCGGCCCGCGTCGTTCAGCAGAATCTTGCGGGCAAAGCCCACTTCGCGGCCCTTGGGATTGAAGGCGACTTCACCGCCCGCCGCGACAGCTGCAATCTGGAGGCCCCAGCATGAACCGAAAATGGGCAGCCCAGCCTCCGCCGCCTCGACCAGCAGTGCGATCTGGTTGGTGATCGCGAACTCCTCGTCATAAGCATGGAGCGCAGAGCCCGTGACGACGAAGCCCGCGTAATCCGTCCATGTCCGCCCACCCGGGATCGTCTCGCCCTCATCCGCGCCGTTCAGAACGTCTAGCGCGATATCCGGATAATGCGCAGCAATGGCCTCGATGTAGATCTGGCTCGAGGTGCGCACGCCCAGTTCATAGGCGCGGGCACGCTTGGGCGCGGTATTGCCTTCGAGCAGCAGCAATCGGGTCATGGTCTGTCCTGCGAATCAGTGCGCGGTGCCGGCGAGTTTTCCCCGGTAGGCCTGCGGGGAAACTCCGCTCCAACGGTGGAAAGCGCGGGTGAAGTTGCTGTGTTCGGCATAGCCCAGCCTTAGCGCGATCTGCGCAATCGACAAATCGGGGCGCACGCGAAATTCGAACACCGCCTGCCGCATCCGGCATTCATCGAGTACTTGCTGAAACGAGCTGCCCTGTTCGGTCAGCTTGCGGCGCAAGGTGCGGCTCGACATCCCCATCTCGCGGGCGAAACGCTCTTGCTCGATGCCTCTCGTATTGAGATCGCGCAGCACCATCTGGCTGAGCCGGTCAACCAGCGGCGTTTCGCGTCGTTTGGTGACGATCGAGCGGGTGAGTTGGCGCACATCTGCCACTTGAGGATTAGCCTGCGCCGGAAGCGCCAGATCGAGCAGCGCTGCGGGAAAGCGGATCTGGTTGGTATCTGCGCCAAAGGTGCAGGGCGCGCACACGACTTTGCCGATATCTCCCCGCATTTCGTGGCTTTCGGCCTCGAATGCGAACTCGATTTTGTCCCAGCCGCCCCGCGTGCCGCGCTTCAGGATCTGGCTGACAATGCCAAGTGTAAACATCGCATCATGATGGCGCGGCCAGATATCGGGATCGAGGATACGGTAGCTGACGGCCGCCATGTCGTCCTCGAGGCCCAGACGAATATCGGTGCAGTCCTGCAGCAGCGAGAAGTAGTCCACCAGCCGCCGCAAGGCCGAGCCGACGCGCCCCGCCGAGTTGATCGCATCGCCCAGCGGCCCGAGCGCGGCGAGATCATAGTTGCCGCCCGCCAGCCAGGGAATCGCCACATCGCGGGTGCGGGCGACGACATCTTCCGAGAAACGGACGAATTCGGCGAGCGGCATCGAGTCAGGGGGAGGGCCATCGCTCAGCACGGGCGCGCCAGTCCGGTCCTCCAGAAAGCTCTCCCAGCCGTTCATTGCGGCGGCGCGTACGGTCGCTGTTGCCATGGTGTCTCCCCGGGGCACGCGTAAACGTGTTCTTATGGCGCGAGGCTAAGCGATTCGGGCCCCACTGATATTGATCCAAATCATCAAAACATGATCTAAAAATTCGTGGGCGAGGGCATGGACGCAGCGGGCGGAATGTCCGATCCTGCCAAGCAGGGGTGGTCCTGCCATGCAAGGGCGCTGGAGATAAACGGGGAGACACGGTTCAGATGGCGACAGCAACGGCCGCGAGGCGCGATATAGACGTCAATGGCTGGCCCGCGATCCTCTGCGCGGTAATCCTCGGCACGATCGGTGTGCTTTCGTTCATCATCCAGCCCGGTATCGTTCAGGGCTATGTCACCCAGCTCCATGTGGACGAGGCAAAGGCTGTCAACCTTGCCGGTGTGGAAATGCTCGGTGTCGCGCTGGCCACGATCTTCATGGCTGTCTGGGGCACGCGGATCAACTGGCG
Source organism: uncultured Sphingomonadales bacterium (assembly GCA_903834285.1). Lineage (GTDB taxonomy): Bacteria > Pseudomonadota > Alphaproteobacteria > Sphingomonadales > Sphingomonadaceae > Novosphingobium. The sequence continues at coordinate 16,931 of CAILIO010000195.1, forward strand.
CTGGGTCGTTGCCGGGGGTCTGCTCATCGCCGCTCTCGGCAATCTGGCCTCGATCAGTGCCGCGCAGGGCGGACCTTTCGAGATCGCGCGCTTTGTCACCGGGCTTGGCGAGGGGACGATCACCTCGATCAGCTTCACGTTCGTCGGCGTCACCATGCGCGCCGAGCGTAACCTCGCGCTTTATCTCACGCTGCTGCTGACCTACGGCGCGTTCGGCCTTTGGTTTCTGCCGGATTTCCTGAACAGCCACGGCCTTGATGGCATGTTCATCGGATTTGCCGTGCTTTCGCTGCTCTCGCTCGGCACTCTGCCGTTTCTCCCGCACGCCTATTCGCCTGATGAGATGGTCAACCCCGAAGCGCGGCAGCTGGCGGCCCCGATGCTGGTCGTCGCGCTGGCCGGGGTTCTGGCTTACAACGTCGCGCAGGGGATCGCGTGGGCCGTGCTGTTTCTTGTCGGCATTGGCGCTGGCCTGGCCGAGCAATCGGTGGCGGACGCGCTGTTCCTCTCGCAGATCCTCGCCGTCGGCGGCGCGCTTGCCTCGGTATTTCTGGCGGGCCGTATCAGCCGCAACGGCGCGATTGCCTTCGGCATCCTTGCCGGTGCCGCGAGCATCGCACTGCTGATCGGCAAGCCGAGCCTCATGCTGTTCGTGATCGGCGTCTGCGGCTTCAACGTGCTGTGGAATTTCGTGCTGCCGTTCATCCTTGGCCGTGTCTGCGATTTCGACGAAAGCGGGCGGATGATGTCCTTCGCGATCATGATGCAGATGATCGGCCTTGGCGGCGGTCCGCTGATCGCCGCGCAACTGCTTGACGGCAGCGGCTACCGTTCGGCAGAACTGCTCTGTGTGGCGCTGTTCATTGTGAGCTATGCACTGCTGCTTGTACCGATCCGCAAGCATCAGACGCTTGCCGCTCAGCCTGCCTGATTTCGCCGCAAGAGGAGATCCTTCGTGTTTGAAACCGTGCCGGACGGCACTGGCCTCGCCGTCCATAACCCAGCCACCGGCGAGCAGATCGCCACCGTGCGCGCCTATGCGCCCGCCGAGATCGCCGCGATCATCGACGCCGCCGATGCCGCGCGCCCGGCTTGGGCAGCCGAAACCGCCAAGGCCCGTGCCGCGGTGCTGCGCCGCTGGTATGCCCTCATCATGGAGCGGCAGGAGGAGCTTGCCGCGCTGATCACCGCCGAATGCGGCAAACCCCTCGCCGAAGCGCGCGGCGAAGTGGCCTACGGCGCCTCGTTCATCGAGTGGTTCGCCGAGGAAGCCAAGCGCGCCTATGGCGAAACGGTGCCGACTTTTGCGGCCGGTAAGCGCGTCCTCACGATCAAGCAGCCCGTCGGCACCTGCGCGGCGATCACGCCTTGGAACTTCCCCATCGCGATGATCACCCGCAAGGTCGGCCCGGCGCTGGCGGCAGGCTGCTCGATTGTGGTGAAGCCCGCCGAAGCCACCCCGCTCTCCGCGCTCGCGCTGGAGACTTTGGCGCGCGAGGCCGGCATTCCTGCAGACCTCTTCCGCGTCACCCCCTCAAATGATCCGGCTGCGGTCGGCAGCCTGTTCTGCCGCCACCCCAAGGTGCGCAAGCTGAGCTTCACCGGCTCTACCCGCGTGGGCAAGATCCTGATGGCGCAGGCGGCCGAGAACGTCACGCGCCTCAGCCTCGAACTTGGCGGCAATGCCCCCTTCATCGTGTTCGATGATGCCGATCTCGATGCGGCAGCCGATGGTCTGATGGCCTCCAAGTTTCGCAATGCCGGGCAAACCTGCGTCTGCGCCAACCGCGTGCTGGTGCAGGACGGCGTGCACGATGCCTTCCTCGAGAAGGTGCGCGCGAAGGTCGCCGCGCTGGTCATCGGCGATGGTGCGGCACCGGGCACGACCATCGGTCCGCTCATCAACGCGGCGGCCGTCGACAAGGTGGAAAGCCTCGTCGCCGATGCGCTTGCGGGTGGCGCCACCGCGCTGATGGGCGGAAATCGCTCAAACGTCGGACCTGGCTTCTTCGAACCCACCGTGCTGACCGGCGTTGGCGGCGATATGGCCATTGCAACGTCTGAAATCTTCGGCCCCGTCGTCCCGGTGATCCGTTTCGCCGATGAAGACGAGGCCGTCCGCCTCGCCAACGACACACCCTATGGCCTCGCCGCCTATTTCTACGCGCGCGACCTCGGCCGCGTGTGGCGCGTGATGGAAGCGCTCGAATACGGCATGGTCGGCGTCAACGACGGCATCCTGTCCACCGAAGTCGCGCCGTTCGGCGGCATCAAGCAATCCGGCCTCGGCCGCGAAGGCTCGCGCCACGGCCTCGATGAATATCTCGAACTTAAATACTGCCTCATGGGAGGAATTGGCCGATGACCAGCCCGATGACCAACAATGCAGACCTCATGGCCCGCCGCGAGGCCGCCGTGCCGCGCGGGGTCGCATCGATCCACTCGCGCTTCTTCGAGCGCGGCGTCAATGCGGAGGCGTTTGACGCCGAAGGCAACCGCTATATTGATTTCGCGACCGGCATCGCGGTGTGCAACACCGGCCATTCGGACCCACGCATCGTCGATGCGGTGAAGCGCCAGCTCGACCAGTTTTCGCACTGCTCGTTCCAGGTCACGCCCTACGAGAGCTACATCGCGCTCGCCGAACAGCTCAATGCTGCCGCCCCCATCGAAGGGCCGGTCAAAACCGTGTTCCTGACCACGGGTGCCGAGGCGCTGGAAAACGCGGTGAAGATCGCACGCATGGCAACCGGGCGGCGCGGCATCATCACCTTCCAGGGCGGCTATCACGGCCGCACGCTGCTGACCCTCGCCATGACCGGCAAGGTGCTCCCCTACAAGGCAGGGTTCGGCCCGCTGCCGGGCGACGTGTTTCACACCCGCTTCCCGATCCCCTACCACGGCTTCGATGAAACCCAGGCGGTGGCCGCGCTCGAAGCGCTGTTTGCCGCGACCATCGAGCCTTCCGCTGTCGCTGCCATCGTGCTCGAGCCGGTGCTGGGCGAGGGCGGTTTCTACACTGCCTCCTACGCCTTCTTCCGCGCGCTGCGCGATATCTGCGACAAGCATGGCATCCTGCTGATCGCCGACGAGGTGCAATCGGGCTTTGCGCGGACCGGCAAGATGTTCGCGATGGACTGGGTGCGCGAAGCGACGGGCGTTACGCCGGACATCGTGACGATCGCAAAGGCCATGGCTGGCGGCTTCCCGATCTCGGGCGTGATGGGCCGCGCCGATCTCATGGACGCGCCCGATGCCGGCGGTCTCGGCGGCACTTATGGCGGATCGCCGCTCGGCTGCGTGGCGGGGCTCGAAGTGCTCAAGATCATCGCCGAAGATCGGCTTTGCGAGCGCGCGGTGGCTATCGGTAACACGATCAAGGGCACCCTGCGCGCGCTGCAACAGGGCGGCATGCGCGTGATCGGCGATGTGCGCGGCCCCGGCGCGATGGTCGCGATGGAACTGGTTCACGATGGCGACCCTGACCGGCCCAATCCGGAGCTGACCAAGACGATCGTGCAGGAAGGTGCGAAGGACGGACTGCTGCTGCTTTCTTGCGGCATGCGCGGCAATGTCGTGCGCTTCTTGCCTGCGCTCACCATGCCGGATGACCTGCTGGGCGAGGCAATGGATAGGCTGACCGGCCTGATGCGGCGAGTGACTGGCTAACCATATTGGAAATAGGGACAGTCCCTATTTTTTCGCGGCGCTCTCGCCCTTGCGGTAGCGCCCGGGCGAGACACCGAAATGACGGGCGAAAGCGCGGGTGAAGCTCGCGCTTTCGGCAAAGCCCACATCGAGCGCGACGGCGCTCACATTGCGGCGGCTCGTGCGCAGCAGGCGTGCGGCTGCCTCCATGCGGTGGGCCGCAACCAGCGCGCGCCAGCCGTTGCCCTCGGCGGCGAGGCGGCGGTGCAGGGTCGGCACTGAAAGGTCCAACCTTGCCGCCACGTCGGCCAGCGGCGGCGGTGCATCGAGCGGCGCTTCCTCGATTAAGGCCTTCACCGCTTCAGCGAGTGAGACCGCACTCCCCCGCCCGGCTAGGCGGCGCAAGTGCTCATCAAGAATGGGATGCAGCGCCGGGCTCAGCACACGGCCGCCCATGTCGAGGTA